>CALDHJ010000266.1 GCA_937941555.1 uncultured Granulosicoccaceae bacterium
AAAAACCGGCGCGCGAGCGCCGGTCTGTCCTGCTGTCAGACCACGCAGATCACGCGTTGGCGAAGCGCGCTGATACGGCAGCCCAATCGACAACGTCCCACCACGCCTTGATGTAGTCCGGACGCTTGTTCTGGTAGCGCAGGTAGTAGGCGTGTTCCCACACATCCATACCCAGCAGCGGGGTGCCCTGCTGTTCTGCGACATCCATCAGCGGGTTGTCCTGGTTGGGTGTAGACGTCACGACGAGCTTGTCGCCCTGCTTGATCAACCACGCAAAGCCAGAGCCGAATCGCGTCAGGCCGGCCTGAGTCATCTGCTCCTGCAGTGTCGCGAGCGAACCGAACTCGGCGTCGATTGCTGCGCCCAATTCTGCACTGGCGCTGCTGCCGCCGTTGCACATGGAGTTCCAGTAGAGGATGTGGTTGTAGAACCCGCCGCCGTTGTTGCGAATCGCTGCGCCGTGCTCACCGGCCTTTGCCAGGATCGCTTCAAGCGACTGATCAGCCAACGGTGAGCCATCCACCGCCTTGATGAAGTTGTTGAAGTACGTACGATGGTGGCGATCGTAGTGGATCTCCATGGTTTGCGCGTCAATGGATTGCTCGAGCGCAGAGTAGTCGTACGGCAGATCCGGAAATTCGAAAGACATCGAAGGCTCCTAGGGTGGTTGGCACGCCGGACTCGACGGACCAGGAAGACGTTACCCTGCAGATTGTACCTTGGCGGCCGGGTAAAAAAAACGCAGCGAGGGCCTTGAAGGCGTTGGATTCGACACCCGAGCATTGAGCAGAGGAAGCCTGAGAGAGCGGCGGCATCCGCTGCGAACCCGCAGCCACTGAGCTTGCACAGCAGCACCACAGGCGTAAACTGAAACGTTTTTTCGCGGAATCACAACCCGGAGGACACCGATGAGCGCTCTGATGAACATCTACGCGCGCCTGCCGATCGCTATCAGCCACGGCGAGGGCGCCTGGCTTTGGGATGATTCGGGCCGACGATTCCTCGACGGCTTTGGCGGCATTGCGGTCACGGCCCTGGGTCATGCGCACCCGCGCATTGCCCGCGCCATTGCCGAGCAGGCCGGCCAATTGATGCACACCTCCAACGCTCTGGACATCCCGCTGCAACAGCAGGCGGGCCAGGCGCTGTGCGAGATCGCCGCCATGGATTCCGCCATTTTTTGCAACTCCGGTGCGGAAGCCAACGAGGCGGCTCTGAAGATCGCACGCTTGCATGCGCGCACCCGAGACATTGAGTCCCCCAAAGTGATCGTCATGGAAAACAGCTTCCACGGGCGCACGCTAGCAACCCTCAGTGCCACTGGCAGTGAGAAGGTGCAGGCGGGTTTCGGCCCCCTCGTTGAAGGCTTCGTGCGCGTACCCTTTGATGACCTCGATGCCATCCGTGCAGCCGCTGCACAACACGACGACATCGTTGCCATTCTGGTCGAGCCGATCCAGGGCGAAGGCGGCATTTGCCCGCCCTCGCCCGACTACCTGCCGGGGCTGCGAGCCTTGTGCGACACCCACAACTGGCTTCTGATGTTCGACGAGATCCAATGTGGCATGGGCCGCACAGGGCAATGGTTCGCGCATCAACACACCACTATCAAGCCAGACGTCATGAGCGTGGCCAAAGCGTTGGGAAACGGTTTCCCCGTTGGAGCGTGTCTCGCACGGGGTGGCGCCGCGCAGTTGATGCAGCCAGGGAACCACGGCACCACGTACGGTGGCAACCCACTCGCGAGCCGCGTGGCGCTCGAAGTGATCTCGATCATGCGCGAGGAAAACCTGCTCGAGCGCGCGACGTTGCTGGGCGACCTCATCTCAACGACCCTACGTGAACAACTCGCGGACAATCCCCTGTTCGTCGAAGTCCGCGGACAGGGATTGATGATCGGTGTCGTCTTCAACCAGGATCCGACAGCCGTGCGGGACGCTGCGATCGATGAAGGACTCTTGCTGGTTCCGGCTGGCCAGAACACGCTGCGCTTGCTGCCTGCGTACACGCTCAGCGAAGACGACGCGCTTGAAATTGCGCATCGTCTTTCGCGCGCGGCTAACCGCGTCGAGGGTATGCCCGCATGATTTCGCATTTTCTCGTCGATACGGACCTCGACGCCGAGACCTACCGCGCACTGCTGTTGCGCGCGCGCGAACTCAAAGCCCTGCAGAAGGCCGGCACGCCACACCGCACGCTTGACGGCAAAGTGCTCGCGATGATTTTCGAGAAGTCCTCGACGCGCACACGTGTGTCTTTTGAAACGGGCATTTTCCAGCTCGGTGGCACCGGATTGCACCTGAGCACCCGCGACAGCCAACTCGGGCGCGGAGAGCCCGTTGCCGACACCGCCCGGGCACTGAGCGAAATGGTCGATTGCATCATGATCCGCACGTTTGCTCAGACATCGGTCGAGCAGTTGGCCGAGCACGCGACAGTCCCGGTCATCAATGGCTTGACCGACAGCTACCACCCCTGCCAGTTGTTGGCCGATATGCAAACCTGGTTCGACAATCGCGGCGACATCAGCGGCGCCCGCGCGGCGTGGATCGGCGATGCCAACAACGTGTGCAATTCCTGGATGCTCGTCGCAAAACTGCTTGGCTTCGAGTTGCACATCGGCTGCCCACCCGGCTTTTGCCCTGACGATGAAATACTCGCGCAATGTGGATCAGCGGTGACGGTGCACCAGGACCCGCGCGCTGCAATCGAAAACGCCGACCTCGTGACAACAGACGTCTTCTCCAGCATGGGGCAGGAAGACGAGGCCGCTCAACGTCTTTCCGCGTTTCGCGGCTATCAGGTCGACACCGAGCTGATGAATGGGGCCTCTGGGGATGCCTTGTTTCTGCACTGCTTGCCAGCGCACCGAGGCGAAGAGGTCTCTGCAGACGTAATCGACGGACCGCAGTCGGTCGTCTGGGAACAGGCGGGAAACCGTCTACACGCGCAGAAAGCGCTAATGGAACATCTGGTCAGAACGTTTTAGCGCGAATTCTGGCGTGGCTATTGCAGCCGGCCGGGCAGAGATTTCTGCACCCGGATTCGCAAATCATGCACTTGTCACGCACCAAAGTTGTCAGTACCCACGTCGTGCTGAGTGCCGCCATTCTCGGCGGCCTGCTCCTTGTGATGGCCCTGTTCTGGTACCCCAAGGGACTGTTCAGCGTTGCCGGCGGTTGGCAGGGTCTGAAAATACTCGCCCCCATTGATCTGGTGCTCGGGCCTCTGCTCACCCTTTTCTTCTACAGACCCGGAAAAAAGGGTGTCCTGCGTGATCTCGCCATTATCGGTGTGGTACAAATCGCGGCCCTGTCGTACGGCATGCACGCGGTTCACTCGCAACGGCCGGTCGCGCTGGTATTCGCCGAAGGCGCCTTTGTGGCAGTGACCCCGACGGAGATCCGTGAGGCCAACTCAACACTGTTGGCAAAAGAGTACGAAACCATTGACCCGCGCACATTGAGCCAGTCGGCACCGGCTGTGGTCGTTGCCCGGCCAGTTCCCAAGGAGCAGCTTGGCCAGTACATGGCGTCGCTGTTCAACGGCATGCCTGAGCTCGCTTTCCGCAGTGACCGGTATGAATCAGTCGAATTGCACCGAGACATGTTGATGCAATCAGCAGTGGATGCAGGTGATACGGCATCGCCTGACGGGGAGACTTGGTTTCCGCTGAAGACCAAATACGGCAATGGCGTGCTGAGGCTGGATCTCGAATCGGCGCTGCTTATCGCCTCGAGACGTCAATTTGACGACACCGTGCCAGTCACCAAAGCCCTCCTGCTCCCAGCCGAATCAAGCGACTGAGATCACATTCTGGGCACAAAATGACGCCGAACATTGCCTAATGGTTAGTCAAAATTGACTCCGGGTGTCGCCTTTTCGCAGCGCAACATTTTGAACTTGTTCGCCGCGAATGACGCTAAACACAACGGGATAAGGCACATTTTGCAGCGCAAATAATGCCGGGGATAACCCGACAAGGCGCAGTCCGGGCGCCAAAACTACACGTGTTAACCACTACCAGCCGGCATTTGCCGACATCACCCGATGTGGTAATTTCTCGCTGTGACAAGCCCCAGCAGGTTGCTGAAAGCCGCGGGTGGCGTGTCTCGAAGAGAGACTTGATCCGACGTGCCACCGCAGTCCCGGGTGGCGGACAACTCGCCTCGACGACACAGCGCTCCATTGCCTTTCAGCGTCCCACTTGAGCCGGTCAAAACATTGTTAACGCGGGCGCGCTCTCAAGCCGTCCACTTCACGACTCTGTACCTTCCGAGAGATTTCCATGAAAACATTCACCAAAGCCGCACTCGCGGTCGCTGCCTTCGGCGTTGTCGCTGGCAATGCACAAGCAGGCACCCTGCAAGACGTTATGGCCAAAGGCCATGTCCAGTGCGGTATCTCCACTGGCGTTCCGGGTTTCGCCTTCACCGACGATGCTGGGAACTGGCAGGGTTTTGACCCGGCAGTGTGCCAGGCCGTTGCGGCTGCCATCTTCGGCGACGCAAGTGCTGTCAAGTACACCACCACCACCGGCAAGACCCGCTTCACAGCGCTGGCGTCAGGCGAAGTGGACATGCTCGCGCGCAACACCACTTGGACGTTCAGCCGCGACACCGACCTCCAGTTCGAGTTCACCGGTGTGAACTACTAC
>CALDHJ010000267.1 GCA_937941555.1 uncultured Granulosicoccaceae bacterium
GTGGGTGTGTGTGGCGTGTCGGGGTCAGGCAAGAGCACGCTGGTTCGCGACGTCATCGGCGACAACGTCAGCGAACGCCTGTCACACCAGGGCAGAAACAAAGGCAAACGTGGCCCCAAACCGGTGTGGCACGGCTGCGCGTCGATCGACAACTGGGATAGCATCGACCGCGTGCTCGAAGTCGACCAGACCCCGATCGGCAAAACACCGCGCTCCTGCCCGGCAACTTACGTCGGCGTGTGGGACAGCATCCGCAAGCTCTACGCCGCGACCAACGAAGCCAACCTGCGTGGCTACGCCGCAAACCGGTTTTCCTTCAACACCGGCGACGGCCGCTGTGCGCTCTGTGAGGGTCAGGGCATGACCCGCGTCGAGATGAGCTTTCTGCCCGACGTGAAGTTGCTCTGCGACAGTTGCCACGGTGCGCGATTCGACCGCGAAACCCTCGGCGTGCTCTGGCGCGGCAAGAGCATTGGGGATGTGTTACTGATGTCGGTTGACGAGGCCGTCGACTTCTTCTCGGCGCAATCGAGCATTCACCACCCGCTCAAACTGATGCAGGACGTGGGGCTCGGCTACCTCGCGCTCGGCCAACACAGCCCGACACTCTCCGGCGGCGAGGCGCAACGCCTGAAACTCGTGACCGAACTGGCGCGCTCCAAACCCGGTCGGGCACGGCCAGGCCGCGCAAGCCAGGTGCCGCACAGCCTCTACTTGCTCGACGAACCCACGGTCGGCTTGCACATGGCCGATGTTGAAAAGCTTATCCGGGTCCTGCACCGCCTGGTGGCCCAGGGCAACAGCGTGATCGTGATCGAGCACAACCTCGAGCTGCTTGCCGAGTGCGACCACCTGATCGAACTCGGACCGGGCGGCGGCGCGGCTGGGGGCAAGGTCGTTGCGAGTGGCACACCAGCAGCCGTAGCGCGGCGTAAACGCTCGGCGACCGGGCCCTTCCTGCAAGCCGTTCTGACGCGCTGAACCCATCAGCCGTCAGGCCATTGGTGGTACCACCATGGCATGGCCGCAACAGAAAGTTACCTGCCAACGGGCATGCTTGGCTGTCTCCACCGATGCGTCAAGTCCATGGCACCGCGCTTGCTACTTTCGTGCTATCCCACTCACGGCACGGGCATCACCTTCCATGGATTTGAGTCAAGAACAGGTCGCCTCGCTGACCTACAAGCCCCAGGCAGTGTTGCTGAAAGTCCTGAGTTACGGGTCCGTCATCGTCGGCGCCCTGTTCTGGCTGGCCTACCTGTATATCGACCAGTCATTCAGCAGTGTCCGAGAAGCGGTCGAACACAATGATCAGCGCGTGGCTGAACTTGTTGAGCGTGTTGCCAAAAGCGAAGACAAGATCGATCGACAACGTGAGTCGCTCATTGCCGTGGTCGAGAAGAAGGACGACAAGATCGAGCAGCGTCTGCAAGCCATCGACGAAACCGTTGGCAAGGTCGACGAGAAAGTCGACTCGGTGGACAAGGAAGTGTCATCGGTTGACGGCAAAGCCACCGTCGCCACAATCTCCGCGTCGGTTGCCGACAGCAAGTCGGATGAGGTCGAGGCGGAAATCGCGGTGGTCAAGACCGAAGTCGAGAAAATCGGGTCCGACCTGACAGAGGCCAGCAGCGAGCTTGAAGGCCTGATCACAGTATTGGCCATCACCTTCCCCGACGAACCCGCTTTGGCCATTCTCGCCGACAAGCGTGCCTCCCTGGAACAACCTCCAGAATTCTTCGACGACGCCCCGGACTCGGCTGCTCTGACCGAACCTTCAACCGGCACGACACCGCCGACCGGCGCTCCGTCGACACGCGCTGGCAAGACCATCGCACAGCACTGCTTGCGCGCAGGCAAGGATGTTATCGCCTGTTACCAGCGATACCTGGACAAGCTCCCCGACTGATGAAAACTGCGGTGCAACACATTGATCGGTATCGACACCCAGTCACAAGTTCCGATTTTAGGTCTATAAAACCCTCTGACCCTCTCGCCCGAGTCCGCTGATGAAAGTAGAGATCACAACGCTGCCTTTCGCCGGTTTCCACCGGGAAGAGGATCCCGATAGCTCACTGATCGAGGCTATCGCACCCGCAACACCGGAACATGTCGCACGTGCGTACTGCCACTGGCTCAGCGCAGAAGCGAAAATAGAGGGCTGCCGCTTTCACTCGCTGCAGGGCGATGTCATCGTTGCCACTGTGCCAGAGGCTACGGTTGATGGAATGCAACGGCGATTCGGAACGCAAACCGACAGACCTTTGAAGGCCATTGAGCTTCAAACACTGATCGCTGTTGCCTGCGAGGAAGTCGTGCCCGACAGTGACGAGCCCGTGGACGACCTCGCGATGTTGTTTCTCGAATACTGCGCGATACACCCGATCAACATCGATACCCCGACGTCAGAGACGACGATGGCCGAGTACAGAGAAACCGCCAACTCCTGACAGCAGCGCCATTGCGGCCCGTCGAGCTGACAAACCTGAAGCGAAAACCGCTACTAGGGGTGGTGCAACGAGTTGCGGCTCTCCGTCATGCTGCGAGTAGATGACAATCGACCGTCGAAATGGTGCCCAGGGCCGGGATCGAACCGGCACGACCTTTTACAGTCGGCGGATTTTAAGTCCGCTGCGTCTACCAATTTCGCCACCCGGGCAGCCGTCGGATCAGAACGCGATCCGACATCAGGTGTATCGGTAGTCTAGCACCGCGGGTCGAAACGCGGTGCTGATCAGAGGGAGTATCTCGTCAGTTCTGACACACGAGTCGGTTGTCGAACACCAGCTCGATGCGGCGGTTCTGCATCCGTCCCTCTGCCGTGGTGTTGGCAAAAAGCGGCTCGGTTTCCCCGGCACCGCGCCAGGAGATTTGTGTCATGACGCCAGGCTGAGCCGCGAGAAAATCCCGCACGGTCTTCGCCCGTTGTTCCGAGAGATTCTGGTTGTAGGCGGCATCGCCCTGGCTGTCGGTGTGGCCGACCACTTCCACCAGGATATCCGGTGCACGGGCAAGCGCCGCGGCGACCTGGACCAGCAGGTTCTCTGACGCCGCATCGAACTCGGCACTGCCAGAGGCGAACTCGATTCCCGGCACAGCCCGCTTCACGACACGACACTGGTCTACTTGACGCGCTGCTACCGGTGCAGGTTCTGCACTTTCACCTGTCTCGACCGTCGCAGTGTCTGCGCCAGCGACACCGGCCATTGCACCGCTCGCACTTGTGGCACCGAGTGATTTGCCAAGGTAGGCACCGACGGTCAGTCCGAGCCACTGCGCATCCTCTGCAATGTGCTCGTAGGTCAACTGAGCCATCCAGCGACCCTTTCCACGCCACTGCACACCGGCACCGTACGACACAGCCACATCATCATCCCGGTCGTAGAGTATGGCGTCGTCGCTCACGCTGTTGTCGATGGATGACACACCGGCACGCAAGAACGCATTGAACGGGTTGTTGACCGGTCGCAGCAACCAGTCCAGGTGCAGACTGATTGAACTGTAGTCAATCGCCGCATCAGGCACAGCGGCGTTGATCGCCGGATTGGTGTTATTCAGTCCAACCGACCCCAAATCACTGATGGCGAGTTCTGCACGCCAACGCGGCTTGAAGTGGCGGCCAATGAACAGGCGCGTGCCGTCTGACTCCGTATCGGGCACCTGCCAACCGGAGGTACCGCCTTCGGGCTCGAGCTCGGTTCGCCCTGCACCGATTCCGACATACCAACCCGGGTGAAAGAAGCCGCCATCGCCGTCTGCAAGCACCGATTCACCACCCTTCACGGAGGCGACTTTGTGCCCCTCTGCAACCAGTGTCCCGGCGCTGGCGACGTTCAAGCCACCAATTACTGTCAGTGCACCGGCGTCAAGTGCCATTGCAGGCACCTTGCGAGATCGGTTGACGCC
>CALDHJ010000268.1 GCA_937941555.1 uncultured Granulosicoccaceae bacterium
CGCGGCAGACCGCGCGCGGTTGTTCCACATCACACCGGCGCAGTGCCTGCCCGCCGAGGACGGGGCGGATGACGTGCACCGCTTTCTCGCCGAGCACCCACCCGAACTCACCGACGGCGGCGAGCGGATGCGCATCGGGGAACCGGGTGATGCCTGGGGCGTGCCAGTGCGCCGTCGTGCGCGTTTGCCCGTGGCGTGCGACGCGCCGACGCCACGCGGCGCGGTGGCGAACTTCGCCGCCTTCGCCGATTTTTTTTCGGCGCACTACGCGTTCTTTGATCTCTACGGTGTCGACTGGGCGAAAACGGTTGAGGCGATGCGACCCCGCATTGAAGACGGCATGTCCGATGCTGCCTTGTTCGGCGTCTTTCGCGAGATGCTCGCGCCGTTGCGCGATGGCCACGTGACGCTGCGCGGCCGGGTTGACGGGGATGACGTGGAGTACGAGCCGCACGAGGGTGAGACCGTCTCGAGACTGCGCGCGCAAGCGGCCGATCGGGGCATCTTGTTCGACCGCTACGCGGGGCAGTTTCTCAAGCGCCACTGGATGACCGGGGTGCGACAGACATTGCTCGGGGGCGAAGGCCGTCTCGGCGGTGACCGCCTGATTCAGTACGGCATGCTCGATGAGGCTGTTGGCTACCTCGGGCTGCTGACCATGGCGGGCTTCAGCGGCAACCGGGACATCGGTTTCACCGATGCGGCTGACGACTACCGCGTCTTCGACGCGGTGCTGGACGAGGCCATGGATAGCTTCGCACAGCGTGGGGCGCGGGCTGTCGTGGTGGATCTGAGTGTGAATTTTGGCGGCTTCGACCGCATTGGTCGCGAACTCGCGGCACGCTTTGCGAGCCGCAAGACGCTGGCCTACGAGAAATGGCCGGGCGACTTCCCGGGTGCGGAACCCTTTGCGCTGTTTGTCGAGCCGAACAGCCGGCCGGGGTTCTCCGGACCCGTGTATGTACTGACGTCCGACATCACGGTCAGTGCGGGCGAAACCGCAACCATGGCACTTCGAGCTCTGCCCGGTGTGACCCACCTTGGCAGCACCACGCGCGGCGCGTTGTCTGATGTGCTCGACAAATCCCTGCCCAACGGTTGGGAAATCAGCCTGTCGAACGAGGTGTATCGCGACAGCGACGGGGTCATGTGGGAGGGACGCGGTATTGCGCCGCAGGTTCCCCTGACCGTATTCGACCCGGCCGACCCACACCGTGGTCATGTCGAGGCCGTGCGCCGCGTGCAGGCCCGCGCGCGACGGGATCTCGGTTTGCGGTGAGTCGCCGCGCTACAGCGACAAGGGCAGCGCCATGGCGGTGTTGTAAAGGTGGTCGCGGTGGCGCAGCAGAATCGGGTCGAGCGCGGCCGCGGTGGCGGCGTCGAGTGTCTCGAAGGCGGCGCGCGTCCTGGGGTGCATTGCACACTGCTCGGACGGCAGCGGGGCGAACAGGCCCATGAAGGCGGCGCAGTAGAAATCGGCTGCGCTGAGGCTGTCACCCACCAGATAGGGGCTCTCGGCGCGCGCCTGTTGCGTCAGTTGCTCGGTGCAGAGGGCGAGCAGCTCGACCACCCGTGCGGTCGCGTTGCGCGCGCTGTCGGCGGAAAAACCGTATTTGTTGCCAAGGTACTCGGCGACGGGTTTCGGGAACCCGCCCTCGCCGCGCAAGCCGGCGTCTATCGCCTGCACGCGTCGCACCCACCCCAGGCCGTTCTCGCCGCACAGCAGGTGCGACAGCAGCAGGACACGCTCTTGGGTTTGCGGATCAGCTGGTAGCAGCGATGGAGTCGGTGCGAGGCGTTCAGCCAGCATCAGAATTTCCCGCCAGCCACCAATCGGGGCCTCGTCGTTGTAGACCGCGATCGGGGCGGAACGCAGGCCGCCGGTCCAGGCGGCCTGGGCGTCGGAGGTGACATCGAGATAGGTCGCCGAGACAGCAATGCCCTTGTGGTGGAGGATGCCCTTTGCGGCTTCGCCCCAGGGGCTCGGCACCCCTTTGACGTACACCATGCGCAAACCGGGTTGCCGCTGTGCGTCTGCGTCAGAGAGATACTCGATTGACATGGTGTGAATCCGTTCGCGGGGTGAAGGGGCGGCGAGCAATGTACCGCATTCCGGACGGGTCGATGGTCTCGCGTGGGCAACGTTGAAGCGGGCCGGTGTACGACTGACCACCGACAACCCTGCGACTCGGCATGCTGTGCAGCTGCTTGCCCGCCCGGGGCTGGAGACCACGGCGCCCGAGCGGTAGTCTGTGGCGGAGCCATGCGGCGGGAGGGACCGTGAACTACACAGACTTCAATGCCTTCTGTGAGTCGTTGACCGCGACGACACACGTTGTGCAGTGGGGTGACGCAGACGTCTGGAAAGTCGGGGGAAAAGTGTTTGCGATCGGCGGCTGGTCGCAGTCGGATCAACCGGCGATCACGTTCAAGGTGTCGGACTCCAACTACCACTTCCTGTCTGCCGAACCGGGCTACCGGCCGGCACCCTATTTTGCAACCCGGGGCATGAAGTGGATTCAGCAGCACGGTGTGCCGGTGCCGCCTGATGCGGACCTGCACTATTACCTCACCGAATCACACCGACTGGTGGCCGCGAAACTGACCCGCAAGCTGCGGCGTGAACTCGGCCTGGACCAGGCCTGACACCAAATTGCAGGCCTGGTGATAGCGGATCATTCAGCTGCGCCGTGCCGGCGGTGTGAATTCGGCGCGGATGGCGGCCCCGTGTGCATCGAGCTCGGGCGCATCGGCGGCGTTGCTCAAGCCGCCGTGAATCGGCAATGCCGCCATCTCGATCGGGTGCCCGGCCAGGTGCGTGCGGGTGTTGCTGAGAAACGGGTGGTCTGACACGTCGGCCACGCTGTTGAGGTTGGCGTTGGCAATCTGGGCGGCGTCGAGCCGCTCGATTACGGTGTCGCGTGGCAACTGAGCGAAGCACGCGTTGACCAGCGCGTCGAGGGTTTCGCGGTTGGCATAGCGCTCAGGGTTGTGCACGAAACGCGGGTCGTCGATGAGGTCGTGTTGGTGCAGCACCTTTTCGCAAAACGCGGCCCATTCGCGGTCGCTTTGAATCGAGAGCAGCACCTCTTCGCCGTGCTGGCAGCGGAAAGCGCCGTAGGGTGCGATGAAACTGTGCTGCAGGCCGGAGCGGGGTGGCGCGCCGCCGGCGTACCGGTGCGCCAGCAGCGGCATGTTCATCCAGTCCGCCATGACGTCGAACATCGCAATCGAGACGTCAGACCCCCGGCCGGTCTGGCCGCGTTGGATCAGCGCGCGCAGCACGGCGGAGAAGGCGGTCAGGCCGGTCGAGAGATCGGTCAGCGAGACGCCGACGCGAGACGGTTGTGCGGCGGTGCCGGTGACACTCGAGACACCGCTCTCAGCCTGAACCAGCGCGTCGTAGGCCTTTTTGTTGGCGGCGTCACCAGTCTCGCCGTATCCGGTGATGCGCACGCAGATGAGGCGCGGGTTGTCGCGGTGCAGCGATTCGGTGTCGAGGCCCAATCGCGCGACGGCACCGGGCGCGAGGTTGCTGATGAAGACGTCAGCCCGGGCCAACATCGCACGCATAAGCCGTAAGTCGTTTTCATCGCGCAAGTCGAGCGCGACCGACTCCTTGCCTCGGTTTAGCCAGGCGAAGACGGTGCTGAGGCCCCCGGCGCCGGCGTCGTAGCCGCGAGCGAAGTCGCCCTCCGGCCGCTCGACCTTGATCACCCGCGCGCCGGCGTCGGCCAGCAGCAAGCCGGCGTAGGGCGCCGCGACCGCCTGTTCAAGCGAGACCACCAGGACACCATCGAGTTCGTTGTGCAGCTGCATGGGGCGCGGGTGTGACGTCGATGGCGCAGACTCTGTCACGTTCGCGTCGAACTGACCAGCCGTGCCCGCGCCGGTCGGGACGCGGTGGTAGGGTAGGGCCCGGGCGACGGCACGTGCCCGACGTGTGGATTCAATCAGGAGACCGGCGATGACAACCGCCTGCGTGCGCGAAGTGGGCCTTCGGGATGGGCTGCAATTGGCGGCATCCCGGCTCGACACCGACACCAAGCTCGACTGGATTCGGCAACAGGCGGCGGCGGGGTTTCGCGAGATCGAGATCACGTCCTTTGTGCCGCCGAGTCTGTTGCCGCAATTCAGCGATGCCGCGGAGGTGGTCGCCGGGGCCAACGCGGTGGCCGATCTGACGTCAGTGTCGTTGGTGCTCAACGTCAAGGGCGCCGACCGCGCCATCGCGGCTGGGGCCCGGCACATCACCTATGTGGTGTCGGCGTCTGAGGCCCACAGCCAATCGAATGTGCGGTGCAGCACGCAGGAAGCGTTGGACCGGTTTCCAATCGTCATGGCGCTCGCGCGCGACGCCGGGGTGTTTGCCGGCGCGGCCATCTCGACAGCCTTCGGGTGTTCGCTCCAGGGTGCTGTGCCGGACCAGCAGGTATTGTCGCTGGTGTCCTCGCTCAGCGAATACGGCGCGGGTGAGATCACGCTCGCCGACACGGTCGGGTTTGCGAGCCCGCGTGACGTCACGCGGCTCTTCCGCGGCGCCGCCGAACGCACCGAGCGACCGCTTGGGGCCCACTTTCACGACACACGGGGGCTGGGCCTTGCGAATGTTGTCGCGGCGCTCGACACTGGCGTGCGCCATTTCGACGCCTCGCTCGGTGGCCTTGGTGGCTGCCCCTTCGCCCCCGGCGCGAGTGGCAATATCGCAACCGAGGACTGTGTCTATCTTCTCGAGAGCCTGGGCGTGCACACCGGTGTGTCGATCGACGCGATGATTGCGTTGCGCCAGCAACTGGCCGTGTGGCTGCCAGACGAGGCGCTGACTGGCAAGCTGGCGCTGGCCGGTCCGGCGCGTACCTTCAGCACGGCGAGTGTGGCCTAAGGAACCTCCGAACAAGCCGCATCCGGCAGGAAGGCCTGCCCCCGGAGCGCCGGCCGCCGGAGCGCCGGCCGCACGATACGGCGTTGATGCCAGAACACGAAATGCGCATGTCCTGCAGGTAACCCGGTGCGCCGGCCCGGTCCGCTTTTTTGGATGGTCTCGCCTTGCCTCGCGCTCAGCCGAGACGTGTTCGGAGGCTCCCTGTTCGTCGCGGACGTCGATACGCTGTCTTACGCATTATATTTCTACTTTTGCGCCGGTACGGTGCTGTATTGACCGGTGGCTGCGTGCGGCGGGTGTGGGAGCAGTGCGTCACTGAATCCCCGGGGGCAATCTGCAATAATCTGCTCATCGGTGCTCGTGTCATGCAAGCACCTGTTGTGCGGGTCTGTCGCGGTGTGCGGCGGCAGGATCGCACTGATTTTCAGGTTTCGACTGAATCACGCTGCGCAGGCGCCTTGGGTGCTTGCGCGACGCGACCGGTCGCAACGTCACCACCGAGGAAGCTATGAAACTGGGTGCATTGAGAGAGACGGCCGACGGGGAGCAGCGCGTTGCGCTGACGCCCGACAGTGCGGTGCAGCTGCAGAAGCTGGGATACGACTGTGTGATCGAGTCGGGGGCGGGTGCCGCAGCGCGATTCGAAGACGAGGCCTACCGCGCCGCAGGTGTCGAGGTGGTGGATTCCGCCGAAGCGCTGCTCGAGACAGCCGACATCATTGCTCGGGTGCGCGCGCCGTCCGATGCCGAAGTGGCCGCGCTGCCCAGCGGCAAGAAGCTCATCAGCTTCCTGAGCCCGGCGCAATCGCCCGAGCTGCTCGACGCGCTCAGTGCCAAGAACACCAGCGCCATCGCGATGGAAATGGTGCCGCGCATCAGCCGCGCACAGAAAATGGACGCACTGTCGTCGATGGCGAACATCGCGGGCTACCGCGCCGTCATCGAGGCGGGCAATCAGTTCGGGCGCTTTTTCACCGGCCAGATCACGGCGGCAGGCAAAGTGCCGCCGGCACAGGTTCTCGTGATCGGAGCCGGGGTTGCAGGATTGGCGGCGATCGGTACGGCGCAGTCGCTCGGTGCGGTGGTCAAGGCATTCGATGTACGCCCCGAAGTGGCCGAGCAGATCGAGTCCATGGGTGCCGAATTCGTGTTTCTCGATTTCGAGGAAGACGGCGGTGGCGACGGTGGATACGCAGCACCATCCTCGCCAGAGTTTCGTGAAAAACAACTCGCGTGTTTCCGTGAGCTCGCCCCCGAGATCGACATCGTCATCACCACGGCGCTGATCCCGGGCCGCGATGCGCCGAAGCTGTGGCTCGACGACATGGTCGCGGCCATGAAGCCCGGGTCTGTCGTGGTCGACCTCGCCGCCGAGATGGGCGGCAATTGCGATCTCACCGTGAAAGGTGACATTGTCGAGTCGGCCAACGGCGTCAAGGTGGTGGGCTACACCGATTTCCCGAGCCGCATGGCGACCCAGGCGTCGACGCTCTATGCGACCAACATTCGCCACATGATGACGGACCTCACGCCGGAGAAAGACGGCGTGCCGGTGTGGGACATGGAAGACGACGTGATCCGCACCTCTACCGTCACCCACGATGGCGCGGTGACCTTTCCACCGCCACCGCTCAAGGTGCAGGCGCAGGCCAAGCCGCAGCCGAAGAAGGTCGAGCCGACTGCCGAGGAACGCAAGGCCGCTGAACTCGCTGCCGAGCAGGCGCGCGGCAAGCAACAGATCATGCTGCTCTGTATCGGGGGCGCGTTGATGTGGCTGGTCGGTGCCTTTGCACCACCGAGCTTCATGCAGCACTTCATCGTCTTCGTGTTGTCGTGTTTCGTCGGCTTTCAGGTCATCTGGAACGTCTCCCACTCGCTGCACACGCCGCTGATGGCGGTGACCAATGCGATATCCGGAATTGTCATATTGGGTGCCTTGCTGCAAGTCGGATCCGACTCGGGCCTGGTCACATTTTTAGCTTCCATTTCGGTGTTGATCGCAACGATCAACGTGGTGGGTGGCTTCATGGTCACGCGCCGCATGTTGGCCATGTTCCAGAAGAGTTGAGGAGACAGACATGAGTTCAGGACTGGTTACCGCGTCCTACATCGCGGCAAGTGTGCTCTTCATCCTCAGCCTGGGTGGCCTGAGCAATCAGGAAAGTGCCAAACGGGCGGTCTGGTTCGGCATTGTCGGCATGGCGATCGCCGTGATTGCGACCGTGTTGTCCGAGCAGGTCAGTGGTCTCGGTTGGATCATTCCGATGATGGTGATCGGAGCCGGCATCGGCACCGTGGTCGCGCGGCGGGTCGAGATGACCGGCATGCCGCAGCTGGTGGCGGCCTTGCACAGTTTCGTTGGCCTCGCAGCGGTGTTCATTGGTATCAATTCCGAGATTTCACCACCGGCTGATCTGTCTGTGGTCGAGAAGAACATTCACGCCGTTGAAGTGTTCCTCGGCGTGTTCATTGGCGCCATCACCTTCACCGGTTCGATCATCGCCTACGGCAAACTCGCGGGCAGCATCGACGGCAAACCGCTGACGCTGCCGAACCGGCACGCACTGAACCTCGGCATGCTCATCGCCTGCCTGGTGCTCGGCGTGTTGTTCTTCAACCACGCGGGGATGTGGACCCTGGTCCTCATGACCCTGATCGCGTTCGTGATCGGGGCGCACCTGGTGATGGCGATCGGCGGTGCGGATATGCCGGTCGTGGTCTCGATGCTCAACAGCTACTCGGGCTGGGCGGCTGCGGCGACCGGCTTCCTGCTCGGCAACGACCTCCTGATCGTGACCGGCGCGCTAGTCGGCTCGTCCGGTGCAATCCTCTCGTACATCATGTGTAAAGCGATGAACCGCAATTTCGTCTCGGTCATTCTCGGCGGCTTCGGCGGCACATCCGGCCCGGCGATGGAAATCGACGGGGAGCAGATCGCGATCGACGCCGGTGGTGTGGCGGCGGCACTTGAAGACGCGGACAGCGTCATCATCGTGCCCGGTTACGGCATGGCGGTGGCGCAGGCCCAGCAGTCGATCTCCGAGTTGACCCGCCGCCTTCGCGGCAAGGGCAAGTCGGTACGTTTCGCCATTCACCCGGTCGCCGGTCGCCTGCCTGGCCACATGAACGTGCTGCTGGCCGAAGCCAAGGTGCCCTACGACATCGTGCTCGAGATGGACGAGATCAACGACGACTTCCCGGACACCGACGTGGTGATGGTGGTGGGTTCGAACGACACCGTGAATCCCGGTGCTCAGGATGACCCGAACAGCCCGATCGCCGGCATGCCGGTACTTGAAGTCTGGAAGGCCAAGCAGGTGTTCGTGTCCAAGCGCGGATCGGGTGCCGGCTATTCCGGTGCGGAGAACCCGCTGTTCTTCAAGGACAACACGCGCATGTTCTTCGGTGACGCGAAGGCGTCGGTGGACGCGCTGCTGCAGCAGATCACCTAGCGTCTAAGGAGAGGGGAGTTGGGCGCTCTGCGCGGCGTACCAACTCAGCCCGGCCGCGTGACGCTCTCGAGGCCGATCGCGTCGGCCTCTCCACCGAGGATGGCCTGGCGCAATTCGCCGAATACCCGATTCGGATGCAGGTGTGAGATCGACTGGCGCACGGTGCCCTCAGGATAGGCCGAGAGTGTCGGCAATACGGCATTGAGGGTGCGTGTCAGGTCGGCCACGTCGGCGTTTTCGAACATCTCGCCGTTGACTCCGGACTTGACCAGCTCGCGGGTGCCGCCGGGGCAGTCCGAGGCGACAACCGGGGTGCCACAGGCCATCGCTTCGATCACGGTATTCGGCAGGCCCTCACTCAGCGAGGGCTGGAGAAAGAGGTCGCTGTGCAGGTACCAGGCGGTCGTGTCCAGTGTGGTGCCCCTGAACTCGACCCGTTCTGACAACCCGAGGCTTGCCGTCAAGGCTTCGAATGCGTCGCGGTCGGGACCGTCGCCGAGCAGTGTCAACCGGAAGTCGACCCCTTTTTGCTCAAGCGGTGCCAGCGCCTGAAGTAGCAGGTGAATGCCCTTGCGCTCAGTCAGGCGCCCGCAGGTCAACAGCTGGAAGCGTGCCGGTCGACTGAATGGAGACGGGTAGTCGGCCTTGCGCGCCTGCAATTTATCAAGCGGTGCGGGGTTGTATATCTGGGTGATGTTTGCCGCTCGGTAGCCTAGCAAGCGGTCGAATTCCTCGCTCATTCGAACCGATTGGCAGATGACCCGGTCAGCGCGCGGGTAGAACCACCGGTACAGTGGCGTGTAAAGGGCGGTCGTGCCTTGCACGGCCATGTCGGCAACGGGGTTTGAGGGCTCGCGCACAACGATTCGCGGCCTGCCGGGCAACAAGGGGCGCAAGGCCAGCGCCATGATGTTCAGCCGCACAAGGGTCGAGAAGACGGTGTCGACTCGCAAGCGGCGCAGGGTGCGGTAAACAGCGAGCACCGCCTGCCGTGAGCGCACGGCCTGCAGGTGGTGCACCGTCACCGCATCACTGATGGTATGGGTCAGCTCTGAAGTGTCGTTCAAGAGCACGATATGGGTTTCTACACCGCGCTCGGCAAGATCATTCGCGATCCGGATACCCATCCGCTCGGCGCCACCAAGTGACGTCGAGGGCAACAGGACAGCCGCGCGGTGATGGGC
The DNA here is from genome assembly GCA_937941555.1 of uncultured Granulosicoccaceae bacterium. Classification (GTDB taxonomy): domain Bacteria; phylum Pseudomonadota; class Gammaproteobacteria; order CALCKW01; family CALCKW01; genus CALCKW01. Next base: position 9,519 of record CALDHJ010000268.1, read on the forward strand.
CATGTCGACACCCTTTCTAGCGAGTTATCTGAGGGCATCGGCAGGGTCGGGCAGGAAATTGAATCTGGGTCTGTGCTGATCACAGGTCTTATCCGTGCAATTGGCCTGCGCAGCGCTGCTACAGTAGTCACTCTGAGTCGGATCACTTCAAAAGGCGGACGGTTACCGTGGATGGGCTGCACTTCACGCTGCTGGGCACCGGGTCGTCAGGCGGTGTGCCGCGGATCGGCAACGATTGGGGGGCCTGTGACCCGAACGAGCCACGCAACCGCCGGCGTCGGTGCGCGCTACTGATCACCCGTGCCGGGCCGGGGGGTGTGACCACGGTCCTGGTCGATGCGGGCTGTGACATGCGCGAGCAGCTGATCGATGCGCGCGTAGAGCGGCTCGACGGTGTGGTGATCACCCATGCGCATGCCGACCACATCTTCGGTCTCGACGACCTGCGACAGCTCAAGATCCGTATGCGCGAGTGCGTCAACGTGCATATGGACGCTGCCACCTCCGAGCGCGTGATGATGGCCTTCGGCTACTGCTTCGAGCAGCCCGCAAACAGCAGCTACCCGCCTATCTGCATCGAACACCGCATCAACACCGACACACCGTTTGTGGTGGATGGGGCCGGTGGGCCGATCGAGTTGCTACCCGTGCAGGTCGAGCACGGCGATATCCACGCGCTTGGGATCCGGGTCGGGGGCTTCGCCTACGTACCCGACATCAAAACCGTGCAGCGACCCGAGAGCGCAGCTGCCCTGCAAGGGCTCGATCTGCTGGTGCTCGATGCACTCCGCTACACCGCCCACCCGAGCCACCTGAATGTGGACGAGTCACTCGCGCTGATCGAACAACTCGCGCCGGGCCGGGCTGTGTTGACCAACATGCACACCGACCTCGACTACGCGACCCTCGGCGCGGCGCTGCCCGCCGGGGTGTCGGTTGGTTATGATGGTCTGATTCTCAACTGATCCCGACACACCAAAGAGTCCCCATGATTTCCGCCGACTTGCACCGCGACATCCGCAACCGATTTATGCACACTGATAGCTGCCCGTTCACCGGCGAGCGCGTGTTCTTCGAGAACGCCGGCGGTGCGCTGACACTCGCCTCGGTCGTCGAGCGTGCGACCGAGTTGCTAGGTGTGCCTGACAACCAGGGACGCGACAACCCGGCTTCGCACGCACTGGTGTCGATCATCGAACAGGGGCGTGCCGACATGCGGGCGTTTCTCGGCTGCGCAGCCGGCCCGGTCTTTATTGGTGAGAGTGGCACGGAGCTGCTCTTTCGCCTGGTGCGCACGGCGTGCCTCGGAGCGCCTGCAGGTGGTCAGGTAGTCGGCACCACCCTCGAGCACCCGGCGACCGCGAGCGCACGCCGCCACTGGGCGGCGGTAGCAGGACGAGAGCTTATCAACGTGCCGCACAACGATGCCACTGGTGGGGTCACGGTTGACGATTACGCCCGCTATGTCACCGCTGACACCCGGGTTGCCACGATCATACAAGCCAGCCCCGTCACGGGAATCGGGGTGGATGTCGAAGCCATCGCAGGCCTGATTCGCGAGCGCTCCCCCGACTGTTACATCGTCATCGACGGCATCCAGCACGCGGCACATGGCCACGTAGACATCGACGCCTACGGAATCGACGGCTACGTCATTTCCCCCTACAAGGTGTTTTCCCGCCACAACTACGGCATCGCCTGGGCGTCCGATCGGCTGAGTGAACTCCCGCACGATCAGCTCTACGGTACGCCGCCGTCGCAGTGGGAACTCGGGACGCGCGACACCTCCGCCTACGCCTGCTGGAGTGAGGTGGTCAACTACCTCGACTGGTTGGGTGCCTCGGTCGCGGGCGACACTGGTGATCGCCGGCGCAACATCGGCCAGGCAGCAGACGCCATCGCGGCGCACGAACACGCCCTCACCGAGGCTATGTTGCACGGCACCGGCAATCTGCCCGGGCTGGTTGATATGGAGGCCGTGACGGTGATTGGTGGCGTTGAGAACCCCCACCGCGAGGGCCTGGTGTGCCTCACGGTTGATGGGCAGGCGGCGCCTGATGTGGTGACACACCTCAACAACGAAGGCGTCCGCACCCACACCCGCAAGGCAGATCACTACTCGGCCAACGTGCTCACACCCCTTGGCCTCGATGCAGCGGTACGGGTGTCGATGTGCCACTACAACAGTGTCGATGAAGTGGCGCAGTTTCTCGATGCCATGCGCCCAATTGCCCGTGCGTGAGGTGGTGGCAAAGCGAGATTGGTGTACGCGATGACCTCTCTTGAAACCCGGATTCCACCACCGCTGGTCGCAATCGTGTGTGCCGGGTTGATGTCACTGGTCGCGCAGTGGATCACTGCACCGGTACTGTCGTTGCCGGCTTCGCTGCGCGGTCTGTTGATTGCGGCACTGCTCTGCGTGGCGGGTTTTTTCGCCCTCTCGGCGGCGCTGCGGTTCAAGCGTTCGGCGACCACAATCGATCCCCGCAAACCCGACACCACGCACGCGCTTGTGACCGAGGGCGTCTACCGCTGGACGCGCAACCCGATGTACCTCGGCATGGCGCTGGTGCTCGCCGCCTGGGGTGTCTATCTGTTGTCGGTCTGGTCGCTGCTGGGGGTTGTGGTGTTTGTCACCTACCTCAACCGCTTTCAAATCGGCCCCGAAGAACGGGCATTGCGCGCGCTGTTCGGGGCCGAGTTCGACACCTATTGCGCGACGGTTCGCCGCTGGATCTGACGCGAGCTGCCGACGCTGCCAACCGTGTCTGGTTGTGCGAATCAGGTGCCGGTGTCCTTGAGCTGCGACTCGCGGTAGATGATATACAGGCCTGACCCAAAAATGACGATGGCCCCGAGATAGGTGCTCGGGCGAACGGGGTCGCCGAAGATCAACACGCCGAACAGTGTGGTCCAGATCAGTCGGGTGAAGTCGATCGACATGACGGCTGTGGTGTCGGTCATCTTCAGGGCTTGCGTCATGCACAGGTGGCCCAGCGTTGCGAGCATGCCGCCCAGTCCCATCCAGAGCCAGTGGGCGAGAGTCAGCGGGTGCCAGGCCGACACCGCAAAAGGGATCGAAGCAACGGTCAACAGGATGGTCATCCAGGCGACCACGGTGGTTGGCGAGTTGCGGGCTGTGAGGCGTTTGGCGAGTACTACCGACAGGCCCCAGCACACACTTGAAAATAGTACGAGCAGCATGGCAACAGAGACCTCGCGCTCCCCCGGTTGCAGCACGATCAGCACGCCGGCAAAGCCGCACAACATGGCTGTGACGCGACGCGCGCGGATGCGCTCGCGCAGGAACACCACCGCCGCGAGACTCGCAAACAGTGCGGCTGTGAAGCTCAGTGCCGTCGCCTCGACCAACGGGGCGAGGGTGAGGGCGTAGAACCAGGTGGCCATGGCGAGCACCGAGATAATGGCGCGCAGGAGGAACCAGGGCATGTCCGGGGTTTTCAGGCTGCCGATACCCGCTCGCAGGAGCAGGGGCGAAATCGCAATCATGCCGAACAGGTTTCGCAGAAACAGGATGATGAAAGGGTGCACTTCATCTCCCAGGTAACGAATGATCGCGTGCATGCTCGAGAGCGCAAGGGTGGCCAGCAGCATGAGCAGCAGGGCCGTGCTGCGGTCATTCAAACGGGTCGGCATGTGGGGGTTCGGCGCGGCGTACGGGTAGGCAGCCTATCAGGCCTTGTCGCGTCGGATTGCCCGAGTGCGAGGGCGGGAATGCAAAACGCCCCCTGAACCTTCCGGTGCAGAGGGCGCTGTGTCGTGCAGGGTGGGATCAGTTCGCGGGTGCGCGCTGCGTCTGGATGACGCGCAGTGCTTCTGACCGTGGCACCTCCGGGTTCTTGACCGGAGCGCCGATTTCGTCCGGTACCTCGGCCAGCAGCACGTCCTCTGGCAATGGCAGCTTGGCGTCGGTTCCCGCCCATTCGGCAAGGTCGAGTGTCGGTTCTACCGTGGTCTGCGTGTCGACCTGAATGGGGGTTGCCGCTGGGGTGTCGGTGACACTCGCGGTCAAGGTCGGCTTCCTGTCCTCGTAGATGGTTTTGGCAGCCTCAAGCGGTTTCTCGTCAGTGGATGCTGCGGTCTCTTCCTCGACCACGACGGTTGTGTCCGCTTCTGGCAGTGTCAGGGTGACCGGAATGGTGGGCTTCACTTGTGGGTAGACCCGCACTGCCGTTTCCAGCGGCTCCGCTTCGAGGGTCGCGGCTGGGGCCACGGGCAATACCGCACCGGCATCGTCGTCCACTTCCACGTCGGCAAAGTCGCTGGTGTCGACGGACACGTCAATCGCGACTGGCACCGCCTCATCGGACACTTCCTCAACGGGCACCGCTGCAATGGCTTCGCTGTCCAGTGCGCTGACGGCTGCGGCGATGCGCTCGTCCAGCTCGATCGGGCCCGAATCAAATTCGGCGAAGCTGTCGTCGGTCGGCAGATCGGCCACAGTGGCCTCGTCTACCGCCGTGTCCAGTGCCACACCGACGCTCGAGGTGCCTGCGGTCAGCTGGATCGCCGAGATTTCGTTGTCGGCGATTTCACGCTCGCGTGCCACATCGTCTTCACGGGCGGCGATGTAGGTTGTGGTTTCGTTGTACGCCGCTTCGACGTCCACAGGGGTCGGTGCCGCACTGCCAACCTGGATAGGTTCGATGGTGTTGCCATCGACTTTGAGCGAGGAGACCGCAGCTGGTTCGTTCATCTGATCGCGCTGCTGGTCAGACGGTTTGCCATCCCAGTTGGTGCGTGCGTTGATGTTGGCTTCAAGGTAGCTGTCATCGATTTCGGGTTCGAAATAACCGATCGGCAGGTCCAGCAGTACCGGATAAATTCGGAGGTGCTTGGTGTCGCCCATTTGCGCGTGCAGCACGACGTCGACGTGAGGCTCCTTGACCGGAAACTCAGTGGTAATCAAGGCTTCGATGCGCTCACCCTGAAGCGAGATTACGACATCGAGCTCCTGGCCCAACAGATTGGGCAAGGCGCCGAACTTGTTGGCTTCGTCGTCGCGGGCGATCGCGAGTGTGATCTGGTCTGGCGTTTCGTCCTCTTCGAGCAGCAGTGGCACCACGGCGCGCAACGGCTGATTCAAACCACTGAGCACATTGATATTGCCCAGCCCCAGCGCCTGGGCGGCGGGGCTGAGACCAAAACTGGCGAGAGCAGTGGCGGCGGCGAGACTGGTGCGCCGGGCTGCAGCAAGAGACGTGTTCACGAGATTGGGCTCCCTGTCACTTTTTTTGGCGCTTTCGCGCTGACAAGGGGGGTTGAGCAAACGCCGTGCCGCTTTGCCGCTTCGTGCGGCAAGTCATTGCCGGTGCGGCGCTGTCACGGCTGAGAAGCTGCGCGTCTCGGGCGCTACCGGGCTGTCGGGTACCGTGTGGGCGCGCGCGAGCGCAGCCCCGCGAGGCGGGGCACGTCGACAGTAGGAGTCAGGGTTAGAGCGGCGGCAGGGCGTCGAAACCGGCGGAGAAGCCGCGCAGTGACAAACGCATGGAAATGGTGGCGCCATCGAGCGTGGCGACTCGGACTTCCGCGTCTGCACCGGAGCGGAATGCACCCATGACGCGCTCGTCGAGTGGCAGACCGGCGACACAGCCCTCGGGGGTGCAGTGGTGGAATTCGGCGATGAAGGCGTCGCCGCCGTCGATGCTGACGGCGAGACCCGGTTGCAGCGCCACCATGAGTGGCACGGTGGTAAGCACGGCAGGCTCGGCCTTGCCACCGGGCTGTTCGAGGTAGCCGGCTGCTGCGCGCAGCATCGGTCGCTCGCCGTCGTCGCTGAACACGACCTGTTCGAGGACACAGACCTGCGGGCCGCCGTTTGCCGCCGCCGAGCAGCGGGCGGTCCAATCGCGGAAGACCTGGCCGTCGTCGATGGCGAGAGCGGTCAGTGGCAGTGTGGACAGAATCAGGGCAAAGGGTGCGAACAGCTTGGCCATAGTCAGGCTCTGGTGCAGGGATAGCCGCAATAGTAGTTCAGGATGCGCGCAGGTCGCAGCTCGGGGCGGTTCTGGCTGCGGTCGGCCGCATTGCCTGTGCTCGGTCTGAGCGGTAGCATTGCAAGCAGTCCTGGTCCGTTTTGCAGTGTGCCGTTCGCCACGATTGATCGCGGGCGCAGTCGACGGTTCAGGCCCGCCCGCTCGTCCGTTGCATGCGATGGTGACGGCGGCAGGCGAGTCGCTTCCACACCGCGGCGGTTCGCTCGACTCAGGCACCGTCACCCAACTCGGAATCACTATGGAATTCAATACGGTCACGCTCACCTTCTGTGCCGTGATGGGGACGTTGTTCGTCATCGATTTTCTGACGTCCTTCAGCCAGCGCCAGCACCGTGACTGCCGCTCGATCATCGTGACCGTGGGGGTGCTCGGCACCTTTGTCGGGGTGTTCATGGGCCTGCAAGGGTTCAACACGGCGGATATCGGCGCGAGTGTGCCGCTGCTGCTCGAGGGCATGAAGATCGCCTTTCTGACATCGATTGTCGGCATGGGGCTGTCGGTGGTGCTGAGCAT
>CALDHJ010000269.1 GCA_937941555.1 uncultured Granulosicoccaceae bacterium
GACAACAAAGATCGCAGACAGGATGTTGAAGTCCATCAGCAGATCGGCACCGCCCTTTGGTAGCTGGATCGCCCCGCCGAGTCCGGCAAGCGCCGCACCGAGAAAAAACACACCGGTGAACAACCACGCCTGGTTCACACCCAGTGCGCCGACCATCTCGCGATCCTGCGTCGCGGCCCGCACCAACACCCCCACACGTGTGCGCGTGATCAGGTACCACAGCCCGAACAGAAAAAAGGGCGTGATTGCGATAACCGCCAGGTCGTACTTCGGCACTGGCTCGCCGAGGATCCGCACGACCCCGATGAGACCCGGCGCGCGCGGACCGAGCACATCCTCAGCACCCCAGGTCAACAACGCGATGTCCTGAATCACCAGAATGACACCGAAGGTTGCAACCAACTGAAACAATTCCGGCGCCCGATATACCGGCCGCAACACGCAGATCTCGATGATCACACCGATGATCCCGACCGCGATGCCTGAGAGCAACACCGAGGTCCAGAAGCCGAACGCACCAGGCAGCACCTGCATCAACGAATAGCCGACGTAGGCACCGAGCATGTAAAGCGATCCGTGCGCAAAGTTGACAATGCGGGTCACGCCGAAGATCAGCGAAAGCCCGGACGCCACGAGAAACAACGTGGCCGCATTGGCAAGCCCGGTCAGGACTTGGGCGACAAACAATCCCATGAATAGCGATCTCTATCGAGGATGTGCCCCGAAGCCGATTGGCCTCGGGGCTGCGGTTTACAGCGAATGGTTGGGGACGCCCAATCAGGGACGAAGCTTTGCAACCTCTTCGTCTGATGGCAGGTAGTCAGCGCCGTTCTTGTAGGTCCAGTCCACCATGACGCCCGCGCCGTCCTTGAGCGTGGTAGTGCCGACGAATGCGCCCATCGTCGATTGGTGATCCTGCTCGCGGAACAGGATTGAGCCCACCGGTGTATCCACTTCGAGGCCCTTGAAAGCCGCCACCAGGGCATCCGTCTCGGTCGAACCCGCGCGTGAAATGCCGGCCGCAATCGACTGCGCCGTCATGTAGCCGACGAGCGAACCGATTTTCGGACCTTCTTCGAACTTCGCCATGTAGTCGTCAACAAAAGTCTTGTTGGCACCTTCTGTCAGGTCGTACCAGGGGTACCCCGTCACCGTCCAGCCCTCAGGGGCTTCGTCTTTCAACGGGTCGAGGTACTCGGGCTCACCGGTGAGCAGGCCGTAGACATTGCGCCCGTCGAAGAGCCCTCGGGTGGTGCCTTCACGCACGAACTTCGCGAGGTCACCGCCAAAGGTCACGTTGTAGATGGCGTCAGGCTTGGCTCTCTCGATCGCCTGCACTTCGGCACCGGCGTCGATCTTGAACAGTGCCGGCCATTGCTCGGTCACGAACTCCACATCCGGCTTGAGTGCCAGCAGCGCTTTCTTGAAAGCCGCGACAGCGTCTTTCCCGTAGGCGTAGTTGGGTGCGATGGTCGCGTACTTGGTGGCATCGGTCTTTGCAGCTTCCTCTGCCAGCATGGCAGCCTGCATGTAGGTGGAGGCACGCAGACGGAAGGTGTACTCGTTGCCCTTGGACCAAACGAGTGCATCCGCGAGCGGCTCTGACGCGAGATAGAGGTACTTTTTCTCAGCGGCAAAAGACGATATGGCAAGGCCGACATGCGAGAGAATGGTGCCAGTCAACATGACTGCGCCGTCGCGTGTCATGAGTTCTTCGGCAATCTTGATCGCCTCGCCGGGCTTGCCCTGGTCATCGCGGTAGATGAATTCCAACGGCTTCCCGAGCACACCGCCCGCTTCATTGATCTGCTCGAGCGCGAGCTCGATGCCGTTCTTGTAGGGGTTGGCGAAGGCCGCCATGCGTTTGTAGTGGTTAATCTCGCCGATCTTGATCGAGTCCTCGGCGTAGCTCGCCATCGAGGCCAGGCCGACCGTTGCGGCGACTGTCAGGTTAAACAGGCATTTTTTCAGCTTCATCCTCTTCACTCCGTTCGCGACCCTGTCGGGCCTGTGTGTCGTGTTACCGGAACCGTCCATGCGATGCCGGTTCTCTCCTCAGGGGTCAATCGTGGTGTACGTAGGTCGACTCAACCGCTTCACCGAGATGCTGGGTTTGCTCGGCGTCGAGCAGGTCGCGTATGCGCTTGCGGTATACGGTCGAACCCTTGTCGATGGCAAGGCGGATCGGGCGCCGGCGTTGCGGGCGGTTTTCCTCTTCCTGAATTGCCTCGAGAATGGCTTTGTCTTCGGCGAACGCGACCTTGAACATCGCGTCCATCGACTCGGACGCTGCATCATCACCCACTGCGGTGTTGCGCAGGTGCATCCAGCGATCAATGGTGTATTGCGCTGACACCGGGGTCATGAAGTGCAACGCGAAAATGCGCACGCCCTTGTCCCGGTCCTCTTCTGCGAGCTGCGCTGCCGCATCCGCGCTGCCGAAATCGATCACTGCGGTGCAGGGCAAGTGCAGGTAGTAGTAGTGCCAGCGATCCACATTGCCGCTGAAATCGCCGAAATTCTTGAAAAAGCCGATAGGCTCGGCGTCGCGTAT
>CALDHJ010000270.1 GCA_937941555.1 uncultured Granulosicoccaceae bacterium
GGGTATCACCGGCGAACCCGTGATCATCTACCCGATGACGCGCGGCCGCCTTGTCGAGGTCAATGGCCAATCGGTGACACCCGAGGATTTTCGCGAGGAAGCGCGCCGTACGGTCGGGCGCGAGTGGAATCTCACCTCGAGCGAACTGCTTCGCGAGGACAACGTGATTGTCGACGGCGAGTGGTGGGAGCCCGGTGCTGAGGTCAGCGAAGTGTCGCTGGAAGTGGATCTCGCCGAGCGTCTCGACGTGTCGCTCGGCGACCGCATCACCTTGCGCGTAGCGGGGGTGGATGTCGAGGCCGAGATCACCTCCTTGCGCGCGGTCGATTGGGACAACATGAAACCGAACTTCTTTGCGATCCTTCACCCGAGCGTGCGCGAGGGCTTGGCGACGACCTTCATGACGAGCGTGCGCCTCGACGACAGCCAGCGCGACGGCGCGGTGGCCGACATCGTGCGCGACTACCCTGGCATCACTGCGCTCGATGTGCGTGCGCTGATCGCCCGCATCGCCGGCCTCATCGACGCCGGCGCGAGCGCTGTGCGCTACACGCTGGTGTTGACGCTGCTCGCCGGGGCTGTGGTGTTGATCGCTGGTGTGCAGGCCTCGACCGCCGTGCGGGTGCGCGAGTCGGCGTTGCAACGCGTGCTCGGCGCCAGCCGGGGTGAGGTGCGGCGCTCGGTACTCGGCGAGTTCGCGACCCTCGGTGCGGCGGCCGGTCTGGTTGCGGCAGTGGTCGCGACTGTCGCGGGTCAGCTGGTCGCGCGCCTGGTGTTCGAAGTCGACTTGCCGTTGTCGATCTGGCCCTTGGTGGTCGGGCCGCTCGGTGGGGCGATCGGGCTCGCGCTCGCCGGTTGGCTTGCGGCGCGCAAGGCCGCGGGCCAGCCGCCAGGTGTGTTGCTGCGTCGACTGTGAGGCCTGCGTTCAGACATTTGATCCGGGCGAGCCGGCCGCTCTGGCCGGTCGTGTCAGTCCATTGGCGACGATAACCGTGGGCGCGGCCAGTCCGCCGTGCCCCGGCGCCGACTGCGTGGGATAATACGCCGGGTGGGGCCAGGGGCCGCCCGCGGGAGACACCGAAATCAAGCACGCACTGCACGTTGACGAGTCCGTTGCCGCCGACCGTGCGCGCGTGCTCGACGCGCTCTCCGAGGGTGTGTCCAAGGCGTGCGCCGTGTCGCTCGACGCCGCATTGACACTCGCCTGGCCCGTGCATTTGCGCCAACCCGAGGCGAGCCCGGTCAAGGCCGCGATGATGTTGCAGCGCCTTGGTGCCGACACCGACACGCGGCTCGCCGCCTTGCTCGCGCCCGATTCGGCGGGGGGCGGTTTGCCGCAGGCCGACGTGGCGCTGAAATTCGGTGATGCCGTGGCCGGTCTGGTGCGCAATGTCCGCTGGATGCAGAGCTTTGGCGAAGCGGCGGGTGAGACGCCGCAGGCGAGCAGCAGTGATCGTTCTGAAGCCATTCGCCGGATGCTTCTCACGACCGTCGACGATGTGCGTGCCGTGCTTGTCAAATTGGTGTTTCAGCTCGGGTTGCTACAGCGCCTGCAGGAGACTGGCGTCGGCGACCTGCGGCGCGTGGCGCGTGAGACTCTCGATATCTACGCGCCGCTCGCCAACCGCCTCGGTGTGGCCCAACTCAAGTGGGCACTCGAAGACCTCGCGTTTCGCGAGTGCGAACCCGAAGCCTACAAGCGCGTGGCCCGCGCGCTCGAAGAGCGCCGCTCCGATCGCGAGGAATACGTCGACGCCTTCGTTGTGCGACTGCGTGGGCTGCTCACGCAATCGGACTTCGTCAACGCGCAGGTCTCGGGCCGCGCGAAACACCTTTACAGCATCTGGCGAAAGATGGTGCGCAAGCGGCTCGAGTTCGATCAGCTGTTTGATGTGCGTGCGGTGCGGGTGTTGGTGGATGACGTGCGCGAGTGTTATGCGGTTCTGGGCATCGTGCACAACGCTTGGGCGCCGATCCCGAGTGAATTCGACGACTACATCGCCAACCCAAAGGAAAACGGCTACCGCTCGTTGCACACCGCCGTGCTCGGGCCGGGCGGGCGCCCGGTGGAAGTGCAGGTGCGCACCCGCGACATGGACCGCGACGCAGAGCTCGGCGTCGCTGCACACTGGGCGTACAAGGAAGGGGGCGCCTTCGATCAACGCCTGCAACAGAGTATCTCGGTGTTGCGGCAGTTGCTCGATGGTGAGGGTGATGTCAGCCAGCTCGCGAGCGAGGCGCTCGGCGAGCGGGTGTATGTGTTCACGCCGGACGGCGACGTCAAGGACCTGCCGCTCGGCGCGACGCCGCTCGACTTTGCCTACACCGTGCACACCGAGATCGGGCACCGCTGCCGCGGCGCGAAGGTCAACGGTTCGATTGCCGCGCTGAACCGTCCGCTCTCGACCGGCGACCGGGTCGAGATCATGACGGCGCGTGAAGCCAAGCCGAGCCGCAACTGGTTGTCGCGCGAGCTCGGGTATCTCGCCAGCAGCCGCTCGCGCGCGAAAGTGCGCGCCTGGTTCAACGCACGCGACTTCGATGAAAATCTCGCCGAGGGGCGGGGTATTATCGACGCCGAGCTGCGCCGCCAGAACGCACACGGGCTCGGCGCCGAGGACCTCGTCAAACCCCTGCGTCAGGACAGCCTTGCGAATCTGTGCGTCGCAATCGGTCGTGGGTCGATTGGCCACTCGCAATTGGCCGGCGCGATCGAAACCCTGCGCAAGCCGGTGCGCGAACAGCCGCTCTTCAAACCGAGCCAGTTGCCCAAACGCAGCCCCGGCGAAATCAGTGTGCGCGGGGTGGGGCAGTTGCTCACACGCATCGCGCCCTGCTGCAGCCCGGTGCCCTACGACGACATTGTCGGCTTCATCACGCGCGGCAAGGGTGTCACGGTGCACCGCGCCGACTGCAACAACGTCGTCAACCTCTCGGCCGAAGACGTGCAGCGCCTGATCGAAGTCGATTGGGGCGTCGACACGGGGGGGCGCTACACCGCGCGGTTGCGTATCGAAGCCTGGGACCGCAACGGGCTGTTGCGCGACGTGTCGGCAGTGTTCACCAACGCGCAGATCGGCCTCTCTGCCATGAAACTCGACACCGACCCCGTGGAAAACATCACTGTGATACACCTCAGTTGCGACGTGCCTGATGGCGATGCCCTCAACACCGCCATGACGCGCCTGCACCAGGTGCCCAATGTCATCGACGTGCGCCGGGAGGCCAACTGATGCGCAAAGCCGAACGTGCCGCCTTCGTGATGGACCGGCTTCAGGCACTCTACCCCGAGACACCGGTGCCGCTCGACCACCACAACCACTACACCTTGTTGGTTGCCGTGTTGCTGTCGGCCCAGTGTACCGACGCCCGGGTGAACACCGTCACGCCCGAACTATTTGCCCACGCCGATAACGCGACCGACATGACCGCCGTGCCGCTCGAGACGATCGCGCGCATCGTCAAACCCTGTGGCCTCGCGCCGCGCAAGGCTCAGGCCATC
>CALDHJ010000271.1 GCA_937941555.1 uncultured Granulosicoccaceae bacterium
GGTGCGTTGCTGGTTATCGTGTTGTGGTCGGTGACCTGGCGCTGGCGCTTCCCGGCGGCCCTGCCGGACAGCCTGAGTTTCGCGTTCTGGATGCGCAATGTAGACGCGATTGTCGGCCCGGCCACCAACACCCTGTTACTCGCGGCGTCGAGCAGCGTGCTGGCGCTGATGCTGAGTGTGGCGCTGCTCGAAAGCTACACTCGGCTGCCACGCGTCTGGCTGCCGGTACTCTACGCTCCGCTCTTGCTACCGCAGCTCACGTTCCTCTTCGGCGTACAGAGTGCGCTGGCCTACTTTCGACTGGACGGCCAGCTTGCCGCCGTCATCTGGGTACACCTGGTTTTCGTGCTGCCCTACACCTTGCTCGCCCTCGCGGGCTACTGGCATGCCTATGATCGCCGCTACACACTACTGGGTTCCGCCCTTGGCAAATCGGCCTTGACGGTTTTCTGGAAAATCAAACTGCCGATGATGCTTCGCCCCCTGTGTTTCGCGCTCGCCATCGGCTTTTCAGTCAGCGTTGCCCAGTATCTGAGCACGCTCTTCGTCGGTGCAGGCCGGGTTCCCACCCTGACCACCGAGGCGGTGAGCATCGCAGCCGGTGGCGATCGGCGACTGATCGCCGTACTCGCATTCGTGCAAATGGTCTTGCCGCTGGCCCTGTTCCTGATCGCGTTCGCTGTGCCCGGGTGGCGTTTTCGAAACCGCAAAGGCATGCAGCTGTGACCCGGTCAGATCTGGAACTTCGCAACGTGAGCCTCACGCTCGGCCACGAGCCGTTGATCCACCGACTCAATCACACCATTGGCGCGGGAGAGATTCTCACGTTGATGGGCCCGAGCGGCAGCGGCAAGTCCAGCCTGCTCGCTTACATCGCCGGCGTCCTGCCGCCGGACATTCGATCTACCGGGGAGATCCGCCTCGGCGGCACGCTGCTCAACCCCCTACCAACAGCCAAACGCAACGTCGGCATCCTGTTTCAGGACCCGTTGTTGTTTCCCCACATGAGCGTGGGCGAGAACCTTGCGTTTTCACTGCCTCAGGGCTTGCGCGGCAAAGCGCGCCAACAGCAGGTTGACGAGGCACTCGAGCGGGCGGACCTGTCAGGATATGGCAACCGCGACCCCGCGACACTCTCTGGCGGTCAGCAGTCGCGCGTCAGCCTGATGCGCACCCTGCTCGCGAAGCCCCGCGCACTGTTGTTGGACGAACCCTACTCGCGCCTCGACCAGGCGCTGCGCCAGCACTTCCGCGATCATATCCAATCCCTGGTGGAAGACACCGGCTTGCCAACCGTGCTCGTGACCCACGACCCGATGGATGCGCCCACAAGCGGCGAGATGCTGCAGATGACAGATCTCAAGCAGGGCGACACCGAGAACTGACAACGGCTTTTCATCCGCCTAGCGCAAGTGCACACTTGCGCTGTTGGTATCGCGCGTCACTGCGCTGCCAACCAGCCCCACCGTCACCATCGAACGTGCCAATCGATCGGGAAAACCATGTTAGACCGCTGGACAACACGCTGGATCGCACCGCCACTCAAACACCTCGCGCGGCATGCACAGGCCCAGGGCATCACCGCCGACACCGTGACCGTTGTCGGTTTTGGTATCGGTATGACAGCTGTGCCCGCCCTCGCCTACCAGCAGTACACCTACGCGCTGTTTGCGATCATCATCAGCCGCATACTCGACGGGCTCGACGGCACGCTCGCCCGTCTATCCGGCCCGACCGACCGGGGCGGCTTCCTCGATATCACGCTGGATTTCATTTTCTACGCGGCGATCGTGTTCGGATTCGCACTCGCCGACCCCTCGACCAATGCCACGGCCGCAGCGTGCTTGCTGATGTGTTTCATGGGCACGGGGTCGAGCTTTCTCGCCTTTGCCGCGGTCGCCAAAACACGGGGCCTCGAACGCATCGATCTGCCCCACAAGTCGCTCTACTATGTCGGCGGCCTGGCAGAGGGTACGGAGACGATCGCGTTTTTCATCGCGATCTGCCTCTGGCCCAGCCACTTTACGGTGTTGGCATACGGCTTTTCGGTGATCTGCGTGATCACCACGTTGACACGCCTGTACGGCGGCTACCGCGCACTCAGCGACTGACGACCGTACACCACCACTGTGTGCGTGCTACTGCGAGGGCCGTTGAATCTCCTCGACATCGAGGAACACCGTCGCGGTGGCTTCTCCCCCGTCGAAGTCGTCGATCGCATACTGAAATTGCGTGGCGCTCTCGAAGTCCGGCCGAATGGTGACGACGATGGTGTTGTCTCGCAACACCACCTGCCCACCGACAGGCTGACTCACAATCCGCGCTATGCGAACCGGGTCACCATCGGGGTCGCTGTCGTTCTCCAACACCGTCAGCGTTCGCGGAATGCCGGCCTGCACCTGAAAGGTGTCGTCTCGCGCCTCTGGTGCAAGGTTGATCACACGCAGATCGACTGTTGCAGTCGCCTCACCCCCGAGACTGTCGCGGATGCGGTAGGAAAAGGCGTCCGTCCCTGAAAAACCGTTGCGCGGCGTGTAGCGCACACCGTCAGCAACCACAGCCACGCTGCCATTCGCCGGGCCGTTGACGATGCCGACCAATGTGATCGCATGGCCAT
Organism: uncultured Granulosicoccaceae bacterium; assembly: GCA_937941555.1. Lineage (GTDB taxonomy): Bacteria > Pseudomonadota > Gammaproteobacteria > CALCKW01 > CALCKW01 > CALCKW01. The sequence continues at coordinate 2,618 of CALDHJ010000271.1, forward strand.
CCGGGTCGCTGTCATTTGCCAACACCGGAACCGTAAACGACTTGTTCTTGGACACATCGGCCTGATCATCCACCGCATCTGGCTGATTGTTAACGCCCGCAATGGTGACCGGAACCACGCGCGTGGTCGAGGTGGCAGCAAGACCGGAGAATCCCTGGTCACGAACCGTAACCCGCATATCCTGCGTGCCGTTCGCACGGGGTGTGATGGTCAGGCGAACGCGGCCTTGCGTGTCGGTGCTGCTGACATCGACCTGCGCAAAATCGGCGTCAATATCCGCTGACACGCTCAACAGAGAACTCTGTGTGGTTTCATCATCGCGCACACGCAACTCGACAACCGTGGAGCCCGGTTGCGCCGCACTGGCAACCGAGATCGAGACCTGCCCGGGAATCGACTCGAACTCCGGTGCGTCGTTGACGGGCCGCACC
>CALDHJ010000272.1 GCA_937941555.1 uncultured Granulosicoccaceae bacterium
CTCGGATTGTTCATGATATCTGCGCGCGCCCCGATCTCGACCAACATGCCGCGACACATGACGGCCACGCGGTCACTGAGCTCGTTGACCACAGCGAGATTGTGCGAAATAAACACCATGGCTATGCCAAGTTCCCGGTGAAGGTGGCGCAACAGCTCAAGAATCTGAGCCTGCACCGAGACATCCAGGGCTGAGACCGGCTCATCGAGAATCAGCACCTGCGGATGCAACATCAGCGCGCGTGCAATGTTGATGCGCTGTCGCTGCCCGCCGGAGAACGCATGCGGATAGCGATCGAGCACGGACGCAGGCAAGCCCACTTGCGCCAATACATCCACTGCCCGCTTTCCGGCGGTGGTGCCGTTGTAGCGACCATGAATGGTCAGGGGTTCGGTAAGAATGTCGCGCACCGTCATGCGCGGATTCAATGCGGAGTACGGGTCTTGCAATACCATCTGCACTGAACGGCGGTAGTGCAAGAGATCGTCCCCGCGCAAGCTGCCGATGTCGACGAGCTTTCCATCGTGGCGGAATCTGACGCCACCCGATGTCGGCAGAACCGCGTGCATGATCATGCGGCACAAGGTCGATTTGCCACAGCCGCTCTCACCCACCAGACCCAGACTCTCGCCACGAAACAAGCTCAAACTCACCTGATCCACAGCTGTAAATTCCGCCGAGCCATGCATGGCGTATGTCTTTCGAGCCTTCTCGACATGCAGAACGACTCGGGGCTCGCCTTGCAAATTCTCGGTCTCGCCCGCGCGGTGTTTGACACTCGGCACAGCATCGAGAAGGTGCTTCAGGTAGGGGTGGCCGGGGTTATTGAAAATCACTTCGCTCGGCCCGCGCTCTACAACCTGGCCGCGATACATCACCACCACGTGATCTGCCATGTTGGCAACAACGCCCATGTCATGGCTGATCAGCACAACCGCCATTCCGTACTCTTGCTGCAGCTCGCGAATCAGCGCGAGAATCTGCGCTTGCACGGACACATCGAGCGCCGTGGTTGGCTCATCGGCAACGAGCAGCTTCGGTTTGCACACCATCGCCATAGCTATCATCGCGCGCTGGCGCATCCCGCCCGACATCTGGTGTGGGTATAGGGCGTAGGCACGCTCGGGATCCGCCAGTCCGACACGCTCGAGCATGGCAAGGGTGTGCGCCTTGGCATCGCGTCGCGAATGGTTGCCGTGAACTTCGAGCACCTCGTCGATCTGAGCGCCGATGGTGTGCACCGGTGACAGCGCAACCATGGGTTCCTGAAAGATCATCGACATCTGGTCGCCACGCAGATCGCGGTAACCAGCGCCCATCGGGTCGAGTGCGTGAAGATCGACCGGCGCATCCTGCTCGTTGCAGAAACGCAAGGACCCGGAGGTCATGCGTGCGTTGCGCGGCAATATGCCGAGGATGGCTTGCGCTGTGACGCTTTTGCCCGAGCCCGACTCACCAACAACGGCGACCGTCTTGCCCGGTGCGACAGAGAACGACACGTTATCGACAGCCGCGACGACACCATGCTGGGTGCTGAACGAAACGCTGAGATTGTCGACCGTCAGAGTCGGTACCGCAGTTTCGGTCGGTGCGAGCTGGGGGTTGGGTTGTGTCTCGGCGCCGGACATCGCCGTCTCAGTGAGGGATCTGGCGTCCGATCATACGCAAATACGCGAGGGCGGGCACCCGATAAGGCCGCCGCGCCTGCCATTTCGGTCTCACCCTCGAGACCACATGGCAGGGCTCACTCGGATCGGACCGCGCGTCTGGTGTCGCCACAACCCGAACTGAACGGCAATCGCCGGTCGCAGGTGACATATACGGAGAACACCTTCTCGCCGGAAACAGCCATTTCAACCGGCGCACCGAAGCGCACACCAACAATACAAATGCGTCCCCAACCAACTCAGCGACCGTCGAGGCCACCCGAAATCACGCGCCATGGCCCGCGATTGGCGCTGCGGTGTTTGATTGCAGCGGGTATCGACGCCTGATTGACGTAGACCACCGCGCACTCTTCGCGCAATTGCTGAATCTGCTCGGTGCTTTCAATGAAAAAACCCTGCAACAAAAATCCGCTTTCAATCCACGGTTTGTCGAGTTCATCGACAAACATGCCGATTTCCAGGTCGTGCACACTGACACAACACCGTTTGGGCGACAGGCCGCCCGTGCAGGCCGCCTCCCTGCTGATCTCGTTGTCGAATGTCGGGAATCGGGTCATGAGGTTGCTACGCGGCGTGACGGTTTCCCGCAGACTAGGCCTGCAACAGTGTTGAAACGGTGAAACCGCTCACAGTTTCCGAATCTCAACGTCAAGAACCGGACACGCCAGACGACGCAGGACGAAAACACCCGTTACTACAGCTTGTATGCGTGTGAAAAAAACGGGTGTCGACCTTGGCGCTCAACCACAGTATGTGGTACCCCACGAGCGGAGCAAACACGACAGATAGTGGTTGGCGCCACCCCTTGACGCCACCGAATTTGCTGACGAGAATGCAGTTCTCGGCCGCGAATCTGCCGCGAGAGCAGAGCCGCTGCGAGCACACCATACCGTCGCGCGCCACCCCGCTCCGGGACCCGGCACGTAGCGATGTTTGGAGGATATTGAGACAGATTCGCCTCGCGCGCCTTCGGGCGTGCCAGAGCTGTTGCGCGCCTGTTTTCAGCGCGCCTTGCAGGCCTCGCCCGATGGGCGCCACAACAACATCTAGTGCTTCTGGATTGCTGGACTACAATATCTGGTGCCCGAAGCATTGTCTGGCCGGCAGAAGACCGGTGTGGACCGAACCACAAGGACACTGACAGATTCATGAGCAACACCACGCTCCACCTCGTAAAGAGCCCGGCGGATGCGCCGAACGTCCCGATGCAATCCGCATCCCTTGATATCTGGGACAAGAAGTACCGCCTGAAGACCAAGGCAGGCGAGCCGGTCGACGCCGACATCGACGCGAGTTACCACCGGATTGCCACAGCGCTGGCCGGTGTGGAACAGACCGACGCACTGCGCGATCACTGGGCCGAGCGCTTTGCCTGGGCGCTGCGCAATGGTGCAATCCCGGCCGGACGCATCACGTCCAACGCCGGTGCGCGCGAGCACAAGCCCGCTACGTCCACCATCAATTGCACCGTGTCGGGCACGATCGGCGACAGCATGGACGACATCCTCGGCAAGGTGTACGAAGCTGGCATGACGCTCAAAGCCGGTTGTGGCATCGGCTACGACTTCTCCACGTTGCGGCCGCGCGGCGCTTACGTGTCCGGCGCCGGCGCACACACCTCCGGGCCACTGTCCTTCATGGACATCTACGACAGCATGTGTTTTACCGTCTCGTCTGCCGGCGGTCGACGCGGCGCGCAGATGGGCACCTTCGACGTGCGCCACCCCGACGTACTCGAATTCATCAAGGCCAAACGCGAAGACGGACGGCTGCGCCAGTTCAATCTGTCGCTGCTCATCACCGAAGACTTCATCGAAGCGGTCAAGGCCGACGCCGACTGGCATCTCGCTTTCCCGATTCGGGAGAACGAGCTCGAGGATGACATCGACCTCGACGACCCGAACCAAGTGGTGTGGCGCACCTGGCCCACCACTGACAGCCTGGTACACAACGACGCGGGTCTTGTCGCCTGCAAGGTCTACAAGACCCTGCGGGCCACGCGCCTGTGGAACCTGATCATGAGCTCGACCTACGATTTTGCCGAGCCGGGATTCATCCTGATCGACAAGGTCAACGAACAGAACAACAACTGGTGGTGCGAGTCGATTCGCGCGACCAACCCCTGCGGCGAGCAACCGCTACCGCCCTATGGCGCCTGCCTGCTCGGCTCGATCAATCTGACCCGCTTCGTGCGTGACCCCTTCACCGAGAACGCCACCTTCGATTGGGATGCCTTTCGCGAAGTGGTTGCGGTGTTCACACGCATGCTCGACAACGTTGTCGAGATCAACGGCCTGCCGCTCGACAAACAGCAGGGCGAAATCCTGCGCAAGCGTCGCCACGGCATGGGCTTCCTCGGCCTTGGCTCCACGATGACGTTGCTGCGCATGGTCTACGGCTCAGAAGAGTCGCTCGCTTTCACCGAGCAAGTGTCGCGCGAACTCGCCGTCACCGGCTGGAGAGCCGCACTCGATCTCGCACAAGAGAAAGGGCCTGCACCCATCATGGACGAAGACTTCACCGTCACCGGCGACATGCTGCGCATGCGCCCGGAGATGGTCGAAGACGGCTACACCGTGGGCGATGTGATCAAGGGCCGGGTGTTGCACGCCAAATACAGCCGCTACATGCAGCGTATTGCAAGCGCGGACCCGGAACTTGTCGAACAGCTCGCCGAAACCGGTGCGCGCTTTACACACCACAGCTCGATTGCGCCCACCGGCACCATCTCGCTGTCACTCGCAAACAATGCCAGCAACGGTATCGAGCCGAGCTTTGCGCACCACTACGCGCGCAACGTCATCCGCGAAGGCAAGAAGTCCAAAGAGAAAGTCGACGTGTACTCGTTCGAGTTGCTCGCCTACCGCACGCTGGTCAATGACGCCGCGATGCCGATGAGTGACGACCCCGAGCGCCAACTGCCCGACTACTTCATCACCGCAGACGACGTCTCCCCGATGCAGCACGTCGATGTGCAGGCGGCAGCCCAGAGCTGGATCGATTCGTCCATCTCCAAGACGGCAAACGTGCCGACGGACTACCCCTACGAGAACTTCAAGGACATCTACCTGCACGCCTACGAGAAAGGCCTCAAGGGCTGCACGACCTTTCGCTTCAACCCTGAGGCGTTCCAGGGTGTGCTGGTCAAGGAAAGTGACCTCGAAAATACCGTATACGAATTCACACTCGAGGACGGCAGCACCGTATCCGTCAAGGGTAACGACGAAATCGAGTACGACGGCGAAACCCACACAGCCGCCAACCTGTTCGACGCACTCAAGGAGGGCTACTACGGCAAATTCTGATCGACCACTCGCGTTCAGACATGCCAGCCCCGACACCGGTGCCGCGAGAGCGGCGCTGGTCCAAGACCGAGACCCCACACCATGACCGTTAAAATTTCCAAATCCATTGTCGGCTACAAGGTCAGTCGCCCAGACGCCGAACCTGCACCTGTTGTAGAGGAGGTGCCGCACAAGGCCGACGTGATCCACATGCATGAGGCGCTCGATCGCCCGGAAGTGCTGCTCGGATCCACCTACAAACTGCGCACACCCGCTCACGTGTCCGAACATTCGATGTTCATCACCATCAACGACATCGTGCTCAACCCCGGCACCGAACACGAATTGCGGCGCCCTTTCGAGGTATTCGTCAACTCGAAGAGCATGGAACACTTCCAGTGGATCGTCGCGCTGACCCGCATCATGTCCGCTGTATTCCGCAAAGGCGGCGACGTCACGTTCCTGGTCGAAGAACTGCGCTCGGTATTCGATCCCAAGGGCGGATACTGGAACAAGGGCAAGTACATGCCATCGCTGGTCGCCGAGATCGGTGACGTCATCGAACAACACCTCATCGCCATTGGCATGATTCGCCCGCCGGAACTCGACGAAACACAGAAGAAATTCCTCGACGCCAAGCGCAGCGAGTTCGAATTGACCGCGACACCCGGTCCGTCTGACATGCCCGCCGACACCCAGACCGATTACCCAGCGAGTGCCGTGCTCTGCAACCGCTGCAGTGCCAAGTCCGTGATTCAGATGGACGGCTGCATGACCTGCTTGAATTGCGGCGATTCCAAGTGCGGGTGAGCGCCTGACAGGCACGGCCCGCCCACACCACAGCGCGATCCATGACCACCCTGCTCATTGACCTCAACCTCGATGAGCAGCGGTGGCTGCAGTTCTACCGCCGGCCCGGTCAGGTCGTGGTGGCACGCGCACGCACTGGCCAGAGCGTGCAGTTTCCAGCCGACAGATTGCGGCCCTTCGTCACACCGACCGGTATCCATGGCTGCTTCAAGCTCACGATCGACCGCGACAACCGCCTCACCCGAATCGAACGCAACTGACCCGGCTCAGGCATAATGCCGGGCTACACGCCTCACCTACCCCAGCAGACCATGAGCGACGAACTCCGATTTTCCGGCCAACTGATTTCCGAGCTGCTCGATGTCATCAAGCGCCACGATGAGCGTGCCGAAGAAGACGCGGTCTCCGCGCAATACTTCGCCGGCATGATCGGCTTCCTGCTGGGCCGGGTCGAAGGCCTCAGCGGCCAGCAGAAAAACGAAGTACTCGATGAAATGCGCGCCTTTGCCGGCGCCGTGATGCACGACGTGGAACAGCATCGCTCGCAACAGCAGGCCCCGGCCGAAGCCGCCGTTGGTACATGGAAACCGGGCGACAACTGAGCCGCTGTACAGCACACCGATTCGCTGCCTGACAGACCTGAAAAAGCCTTTTTTGTCGCTACGCCCTTGACACCAAAGTCGGGTAGACTACGCCCTTACCGCAAGCGACTCCGAAGCATGCTTCGCCCAGACAGACAATCCGTGCTCAAGACGCGCTCCACCCCCGTATCGCGCAGGTGTGTGCTGTGAGCGTCGTCGACCGCGCCGTGGAACTCAAGGGTGGCACGGTCACACTGATGTCGCTGCAACTGCGCCACGCCGACCCCGAGCGCATCAGCGAATCCATCGCCGAGAAAGTCAATCAGGCGCCGACCTTCTTTCGCGGTGCCCCGGTGCTGGTCGATTTCGCCGAACTCAACCACATCGCTGTCGACAAGATCGCCGGCTTGGTCGAGGCGGTCCGAGACAGCGAGATCGTGCCGATTGCCGCACGCGGTGTCGCGGAAGAACTGCGAGACGAGTTGAAGCGGCTGAAGCTGCCTTACCTCAACACCGACGCGGGCAAGCCTCTCGATACGGAAGAGGCCGACGC
>CALDHJ010000273.1 GCA_937941555.1 uncultured Granulosicoccaceae bacterium
GACGCTGGCACGAAAGGTGTGCCGCCGGTGGCGATCAAGATGTGCTTTGCGGTGACTTCTGTGCCATCCGCGAGCAGCACTGTGTGCGCGTCTTTCACTGTGGCGCGCTGGTGGAAAATCTCCACGCCAGCGTTGCCCGCATTGCGCGTGTAGATCGCTTCAAGGCGCTCAAGTTCCGCTTTCAAGCGGGCTTGGAAGCTTGACCAGTTGAAAGCGCCGATGCTGATGTCCCAGCCATAATCAATCGCCGCTTTGGCGCTGGTGGCGTTTTGCGATGCGAAGACCATCAGTTTTTTCGGCACACAGCCGCGGATCACACAGGTGCCGCCCATGCGGTCGCGTTCGATCAATGCAGCGCGCGCGCCGTAGCTCGCGGCCCGCTGGGCGACTGACAGCCCGCCGCTGCCGCCGCCGATGGCGATCAGGTCAAAATGCTTGTCGGACATGTCATCTTCACTCTGCTGGTTGGGGTACGGGCCGAGACCTCGAATCTGGCATTATGAACGTGCCCCACTCGCCCGCAAGCGCCGTTCATGATTGACCGTTCGATGTCACCGGACATTTCGCAACCGCTCTTCGCCAACTGGCGCGGTCGGCTGCCGTATTTCATGAGCCTCACGCGGCTCGACCGACCCATCGGCATTCTGCTGCTCGGCTGGTCGATGCTATGGGGGCTGTGGATAGGTGCGGGCGGCTGGCCCGGATTCAAGCTCTTTGCGGTTTTTACAGTGGGTTGCGTGCTGACCCGCTCAGCCGGTTGTTGCATCAACGACTACGCCGACCGGCATTTCGACGGCCACGTCGCGCGTACCCAGCAGCGACCGCTCGCATCCGGCCACGTGCTGCCGGCCGAAGCGCTGTGGCTCGCCGGTGGCCTGATGGCACTCGCCGGGCTGCTCGTGTTGCTCACCAACCTCACCACCATCCTGCTCGCGGTGGTCGCGGCGCTGCTCGCGGCGGTCTACCCCTTCTGCAAGCGCGTTACCCACCTGCCACAACTGGTGCTCGGCGCGGCCTTCGGCATGAGCATCCCGATGGCCTTCGCCGCAACCAGCGGCAGCGTGCCCGCGGTCGGCTGGGCGCTGTTTGCGATCTCGCTGGTCTGGTCGACCGCCTACGACACCGAGTACGCCATGACCGACCGCGACGACGACCTCAAGATCGGCATCAAGTCGACGGCGATCCTGTTCGGGCGCTTTGATGTGTTGGCGGTGGCGCTGCTGCTCGCGGCCGTGCTCGTCGGGCTGATCGGGGTCGGCCTGCACCTCCACTACGGCGTCGCCTGGTGGCTCGGCCTGGTCGGTGCAACCGCGTCGGCGGGCTACCAGATCCACCTCATTCGCGACCGCGACCCGGCTAAGTGCTTTCAGGCCTTTCAGCACAACCAATATTTCGGCCTGGCGGTGTTCGCCGGGCTGTTCGTCGAATTGTGGCCAACGGGTTGAGCGCACCGTGACCCTGACACCGCACGACGCGATCGACGCGCTCACCACGGCCCACGCCAACGCGCGCCCCGACGACGAAGACCGCCTGCCCTCGCTGCCGCTCGCGGGCAGCGCGTTGCAAAAGGCCTACTGGGCCGAGGTCGAGCCCGACCACCCGACTCAGGTCGTGGTCTTCGGCCCGACCCAATCGGGCAAGAGCACGGCCGTCAACCTGCTGCTCGGCCACACCGCCGCCGGTGTCTCCCCACTCGCCGGGCACACCGTGCACGCGCAGGCCTTCCTCCAGGGCCACAGTGACGCCGACGCGCTCGAGCCCTTTTTCGAGGGCTACACCCGCACCACCCCCGACGCCTTGCCGGGCGATGCGCTCGACTACTGGTCGGTTGCCGCGGTGCCCGGTGGCGACTCAGTTCAGGCGGTCTGGGACACACCCGACTTCGATTCGCTGCGCGCCGCCGAGTACCTCGACTCGGTCGCCCGCACGATCGGGCTTGCCGATGTGTTGCTGCTGATGGTCAGCAAGGACAAATACGCCGACCACAGTGTCTGGCAGTGGCTCGATCTGATCGCGCCGCTCGGCAAACCGGTTGTGGTGTGTGTCAACAAGGTGGATGAGGCGAGCCGCGAGGTCGTGATCGACGCCCTGCTCGCTCGACTCGCCGAACACCCGATATCGGCCCAACAACCCACTGTCTGTCTAATGCCCTGGTTCGATGCCCAAGACGGCCCACCCGACCTCGAGGTCACGGCGCTCCGCCATGCCATCGACGACGCAGTGACGCAGCTCGACCGCACGGCACTGACCCACGGTGCGCGGGCACTGATCGAATCCAATTGGGCCGACTGGACAGACCCTCTCAGTGCCGAACTGCAGGCCCGGGACGCCTGCGAAGTCGAGATCCGCGAGGCCGGCGACGCCATATTGCAGAGCTACCGAAGCGAGTTCCTCGACCACCCCGAACACTACGAGACCTTCCAGCACAGCCTCGCGGAAATGCTCCGCCTGCTCGAGCTGCCGGGCCTGGCGAGCGTACTGGGCTACACGCGCAGCATCGTGACCTGGCCGGTTCGCAAGGTATTCGGGATCGCAAGCCAGACCGCGGGCCGGGCCAGACCCGAGAGCCATGAAGTGCAGCTTTTGCAAGATCGGCACAGCGAAGCATTGTCGGGCCTGATCGAACACGCCCTGACAGAAGCCAGCCTGAACGGGCCGAACGCGGCCTGGTGGCGTGCTGTCGCCACCGCTCTGCGCGCGCAACGCGGGCCCTGGCAGGCCGCCTTCGACCAGGAAGTTGCAGACTACCGGCGCGACTTCGAACCGGAAATCCAGCGCGCAGCAGAGCAACTCTATGCCGGGTTGCAGGAACAGCCGGCCATTCTCAACAGCCTGCGCGCCGCGCGTTTTACCGCCGATGCCGCCGGAGTGGCGTTTGCGGTCAAGACCGGCGGCGTGGGACTCGCCGACCTCGCACTGGCGCCCGCGATGCTGTCGGTGACCACGCTGCTCACCGAGAGCGCTCTCGGCAAATACATCGACACCGTGATGGACGCGCTACGCGCGCAGCAGTTCGACATCGTTCAGTCTCGGCTCATAGACAATCGCTTCCGCGCTGCGCTTGCCGCCGAGCTCGACGCGTTGAGCGCGCCGGGGCTCTACCGCATCTCCCAGTCAGAGCTCTCCGCCATCGGAGACGCACTCGGACAATCCGCATGAGCGACCACGCCAACACACTCCACGCACTGCAAGCCTGGGCAGAACAGGCCCGTCGCGACGGTTGGGTCGATTCGGCAACCGCCGAGGCGGTCTCGACCTACCAGCCACACGACCCGACCAAACTTTTCGCTGACGGCACCACAAGCCCGCTGGTGCTCGCGTTTTTTGGCGGCACCGGCGTTGGCAAGAGCAGCCTGCTCAACCGACTGGCTGGCAGCGACGTGGCCAAGAGCGGCGTGGTGCGCCCGACATCGCGCGAAGTGACGCTCTATGTGCACGAGGACATCGAGCTCGCCTCCCTGCCCGAGGACTTGCCGGTAGAGCACACCCGGATCAAGCGACACAATCAGCACGCACACCGCGACACCTTGTGGATCGATACCCCCGACATCGACTCGGTGGTTACAACCCACCGCGATCAGGTGCTCGCGTGGATGCCCTACATCGACCTGCTGGTGTATGTCGTCAGCCCCGAGCGCTACCGTGATGACGCCGGCTGGGACCTGTTGCAACAACACCGACACCGCCACGACTGGGCCTTCGTGATCAACCACTGGGACCGCGGCGACCCGGCCCAACGCGCGGATTTCACGGCCTTGCTGAACGCCGGTGGCATCGACAACCCGGCCGTGTTCTGCACCGATTGCCGCAATGGCGGGTCCGACACGGACGACTTCGGGGCCCTGCAGCAGCATGTCGCCAGCCAGAGCGAAGCCGTGGCACTCGCCGAGGCTCGCCGGCGCAGCGCTGCGACCGAGCGCGCGGCACTGCAGTCGCTCGCCGGGCGCTGCGAAGCGGCGCTCGGGCGCACGGCCGACTGGTCCGAATTCGAGGCGTCCGCACGCGAGACCGAGCGACGGTTCACCACCCATTGCGACACTGACACGCTCGCCAGTCGCGAGCGCCTGGTGCGGCAGTTGTTTCCCGATGACCCACCCCCGTTTTGGCGCCGCGTACTCGGCAAGCGCGAGCGGGTCGCGGCACTGCCCGAGGTGATGGCGGTGTGGACACCCCGCTGCACGGAGCGCCTTACAAGCACACTTGATGAGTCCCTGATTGCCGCAAGCGACGCATCGTTGCCGCTCGCGCCGTTGCGCAGTGCGCTTGCGCCAGCGGACCTCGCCGGGGGACAGGCGATTGACAATGCCTGTCTGGAGGCCTTGTCCGCTGCGTTGTCAGCGCCCGGCAACCGCCTGCAACGTGCCATCTACCGCGCGGCCAGCGCGTTGACCGTCGCCCTGCCACTGTTGGCATTGGTGTGGATCGGTGTGCGTGTGCTCGGCGGTTTTGTCGCCGGCGCATCCGACCCAGCGCAATACATAGGCCTCAACTTTGTCACCAACAGCCTCATGTTGCTCGCGCTCAGCGCGGCACTGCCAGCCGTGGTCGCGGAGTGGGTCCGGCCGTCGCAGCGCGCCGCGAGTCAGGCAGCATTGCGTGCCGGCGTTGAAAGCGGCTGCGGGACATTGTTCGCCACCGTTTCGAAAAAACTGAACGCACTCAAACAACAGCGCGACAATTATTTGTCGTCACTGAACGACGCTACAACCACGTTGCAGTAGTCGATACGGACCCGCGCTATACCCTGAGTCCTCCGCGCGCGAGACAGGCGACTGTAATGTTCCGGTAACCCGCAGTTCTGCAGGCCCGTGCGAGCGCACGCAGTGTCTCGCCCGTGGTGTAGATATCGTCCACCAACACGACTGACGGACAGCCGTCCGGCGGAGCCTCGACGGAGAAAGCATCTCGCACGTTGCGTCGCCGTTGGTCCGGGTCGAGCGCGTATTGCGGTTGCGTCTCCCGCACCCGCTCGGCGCCCTGCAAACACGTCCATCCGCGTGCTCTAGCAACATCACGCGCGAGCACTTCGGCGTGATTAAACCCCCGTTTTAAAAAGCGTTTTCGGTGCATGGGCACCGCCATGACCCGTGTGTCCGAGCCGCCGGGAATCGCCGCAGCCAGCAATTGCCCGCACAACTTGCCGGCCGCGGCGTCGTGGTTGTATTTGAATTGTTGAATCAGATGATCGACCGGGATCTCGTAGCGCAAGGCGACGGAAACACTCTCCCAAGGCGGTGGTCGGTTTGTGCATTCCCCACAGATACGACCAGAGACCAAAGGCAATGCACACAGCAGACAGAATCGGGTAAGTACCGGCAACTCCGATTCACAGCCTTGGCACAAATTCTGATCACCCCTTCCCCGAGCGTCGCAAAACCAACACCGGTAGAGCTTCAGCTCAACGAGCAGCTGCCGAAACGGGAGCCATACGCCGTTCTTGTGACGGTAGGCCTTC
>CALDHJ010000274.1 GCA_937941555.1 uncultured Granulosicoccaceae bacterium
AGGAACTCTGCACGGCGGACCCGTGGCCGACGCGCTCACATCGCGTGTCGTTCGCAAAGGACTGCCGACTGTTTCTCACGTGCCAATGATGCTGGCTGAGCGCAGGCTCACCACGGACCGGTCGCCCACACGATGCAATTGATAGATCACCGGAGGCCCATGCCCGGTAGGCCGGGCACGAAGCGGTGGTGAGTGTGGACAGTCCGGTGTTGCGGTGGCGCCGGAGCTCGTGATCGAGCACAGCCCTTTTGCAAATCGCATCCGGGTGCTGCCCTGGTTCTAGGATCTCACCCCTTTTTCCAGTGGGCTGTGCTTGCAGCGTCGCCGTTTGGGTGGTCCGCTGATCGCAGCTCTGTGGCAATTGGGCGGTGGTCAGTAATCCGGTAGCCGGGTGCCCGACTCGCGTCAGGTGGGGGGTGTCAGCCCTTGCACTCGGAGGGCACGTACTCGTCCGGAATCGCGCGAAAGGATACGTGGGGCGCGCAGTCCCAGATGAACATGTTGCCGGACACTTCGCCGTAGAGGATCAAGGCGTGATTGCGTGTTGCGCCCGGAAACACGTCCGGCTGCATGTACACGTGGAGAGCCGTCTCCTGACCGTTGGGGCTCCAGTGCTCGTAGGCGTAGACCACATCGGCGTCGACAATGGTGCGGTTGCTGGTGCCGCCGCTGTGCGGGAAGCTGCCGGTCAGGTTGTAGGCTTCGGCCGCTTCATTCTTGAGCAGGACCGCAAAATTGTAGGCCTCGGTCATGCGGCTCTGGATCACAAAATTGCGGTAGGAAGGCACCGCGATGCTGGCCAGGATGCCGACGATTGCGATGACGATCATCAGCTCGATAAGGGTGAAGCCGCGAGTGCGCTGTTGTGTGGCAAGCATGGTGAAGTCCCCGCGAGTCGGGCAGTGTGTTCGGTAGGTCTTGGGAGACCTGTTTGCGTGGTTTATCGGCTGAACGCCGACCATCTGAACCGATTCCGATTGGGGCACGGCGCCGTGGTGGCGTCAGAGGCCACTTGCTGGCCCGTTCACGGTGTATTTGCCCTGTGCAGGGAGCAGTGGCATTTGAATCTAGTGCGACGCCGTCGGTGTGTCGGTGTCAGCGGTCCTGCCACTCGGGGTCGCGTTTTTCGATGAAAGCGTTGATGCCTTCTTCGGCGTCGAAGGCCAGCATGTTCTCGGTCATGACCCGACTGGCGTAGTCGTAGGCGGATTCGAGATCGCGTTCGGCCTGGGTGTAGTAGGCCTGCTTGCCGGTCTTGACGGTAAGCGTGGATTTGGCCGCGATCTTGGCGGCGAGTGCATTGGCTGTGGTGGAGAGCTCGGCGTCGGGCACCACGCGATTGACGAGGCCCATGCGCCAGGCGGTGTCGGCGTCGACCGGGTCGCCGAGCAGCAACATTTCCATGGCGTGCTTGTGTCCAACCGCGCGTGACAGCGCCACCATCGGGGTCGAGCAGAAAAGCCCGATGTGCACGCCTGGGGTGGCGAAGTGTGCCGACCGGGCCGCCACCACCAGATCGGCCGAGGCGGCGAGCTGACAGCCGGCGGCCGTTGCCAACGCGTGCACTTCGGCGATCACGGGCTGAGGCTGGCGGGTCAGGCTTTGCATGAGTGCCGCACACTGCGCAAGTGTGCTCTCGAAAAAGGCGCGCCCCTTGTCTTCGTTGGCGCGTGCGGCGGTCATTTCCTTGAGATCGTGGCCAGCACAAAAGACGGGGCCATTCGCAGCGAGCACAATCACCCGCACCTCAGGGTTTGTGCTGGCGGCATCGAAGGCATTCTGCAGCGCACTGAGCATGGCGCAGGACAAGCTGTTTCGGCTGCCCGGGGAATTCAGGGTCAGGCGCAACACGCCGTTTTCGGTGTGCTGAAGCAGGAGATTGTCTGTCATGTCGTGACCTTAGTCTGTGTCGGGAAATGGCAGCGGCTGAACCGTACCCCGTCCCTCGGTTCCATCGGGCAGCTGCACGCTGACGGTCTGGCCGATTGTCGCGGCGTGCGTCGCCAGTATGCCCAATCCGACGTGTGCGTGGCGACGTGGTGAGTGAATCGCGGACGTGAGCTGACCAACGCGCTCGCCATCCACGCTGACGGGCCAGGGTTGTGCACAGACCCGATCAGTTGGGGCGGAAAACGCCACGCCGCACATGCGGTTGCGCGATCCTTCTTTGGCGATGCGCCGCAGAGCGTCCAGACCGAGGCAGTTGATGTCGGCGTCGAGGTCGCACCAGCGTGCAAGCCCGCATTCGAGCGGGTGGTTGGCGCGCGTCATCTCGTTGCCGAACGACAGCAGACCGGTTTCGATGCGGTCGATCAGATTCGGACAGCCGGGGCGGATGCCGAGGTGTTGTCCTGCCGCCCAGAGGGTGTCCCAGAGGCGTGGCCCGATCGCGGCCTCGGCGTAGAGTTCGAAGCCCCCTTGGCCGGAGTAGCCGGAACGGGCAATCAGGCAGGGTGTGCCCTCGACATCGATCCAAGCGGTTTTGAAATACCGGACGCTGCGCAAAGACTCACCGAAGAGACCGGCGATCAGGTCCTCGGCGAGCGGTCCCTGAACCGCGAGTGGCCAGATGTCGGCTTCACGCACGCTGACATCAAGCCCGGCCCCGGTTGCCAAGCCCAGCGCATAGAGTTCGACGTCAGAGTCCGCGATAGACAACCAGAAGTGATCCGCTGCGAGCTTGATCAGAATCGGGTCGTTGAACAGATAACCGTCGCGATCAATGAGCGGCGTGTAGACGCAGTCGCCGACGTGCGCCGATCCGATGTCCCGCGGGGTCATCCATTGGATCAATTTCGCTGCATCGGGGCCCCTGAGCTCGATTTGTCGCTGACACCCGACATCCCAGAGTTGCACGTTCGTGCGCAGGTGCCAGTAGTCGTCTTCGACGCTGTGTTGAAACGCCTTGGGCAACAGGGTGTGGTTGACCACGCTGAACCCGCGCACACCGAGTGCTTCCACACGATCGGTGTAGGGCGTGCGGCGAATCCGCCGCGACATCTGCAATCCGTCGGCCATCGCATCACCCTCCCGGTGGAGACCACCAGACGCTGTAGTTGTTGGGCGCGATCATGAGTGGCATGTGGTAGCGCGCTGTGGTGTCGGGCATCGCGAAGCGTATGACGATCTCCTCGAGCACGTCGTCGCGCGCCGGATTGATCTTGGCGAAATACCGCGCGGTTTGCAGCACGCATTCGTAGCGCGTCGCGTCGGTTGGGTTGACTGGTGTGATATCGGCTTGAAATCGACCGCCGCGGTCGCTCTCGCCTGACGCGAGGACAATGTCCGCGGAACCCAGTGAGCGCTGGACCACAGCGATGGCGACTCCGGCGGCGTGTTGCCCGTCGACGCTGCTGAGCAAGTGGGTGGTGAGTGTTGCCATGTTATTCGATGCTCGCTTTGTCGCGCTTGTCGCTGGTCGCCGCGACAATCGGGCTGATCACGCCGCGCGCCTTGACGTTCACGCAGGCGGTTTTCCCCGACTGCATGGCGCGTTGCAAGGCTGGGCCGAGCTGGCTTCGCTCGGTGACCAGCTCTCCGTGTCCACCGAGGCCTTCGAACAGGGTGTGAAACGGAATGTCGCGAAAATCAGTGGCGAAATGCTGACCGCTCTCGAACAACCGTTCCTGTTGTTGGCTGATGCAATCCAAACCGCCATTATTGTCGATGACAACCGTGATGGGGAGCCCTTCCTGGAAGGCCGCTTCGATCGAGAGTCCGCCGGACAGAAAGGCACCGTCTCCCGAGACCACCACAACCTGCCGATCGGGGTGGATCGCCTTGGCCGAAATGCCGAAACTCACGCCGACACCGAGCAGCGAATAGTTGCCCGGGTGCAAGATGCCACCCAGTTTCCGGCCGCGCCAACCGGCCATGTTGACCGCGATTTCGTTCCAGAAGTGGGTATTGCCGCCGTCGAAAACCAGCCAATCTTCATCACCCAATTCGGCTTGAACGTCGAGCGCCAGTTGCAAGGGGTGGATCAGTCGGCCTAGTTCGGCATCGCGTTCGGTCTCTTGTGCAATGTGCGACTCCCATTCACTGACCCACTCGGCCCGTCGCTGCTGCTGAAGCGTGAACCAGTCTTCCCAGGTTTCGCCTAGCTGACCCAGCTCGGTCAGGAACGCGCCGGGATCCGAGAGCAGCACATGGTCGGCGGCATAGTTGTTGGCGAGTTCTTCTTCGCTGCCATTGACGCAGATCAGCGTGGCGCTTTTGGGGAAGAACGGCGGGTTGCCGAAGTTCATCTGGTTGTCCAAGCGTCCGCCGACCATGATGACTACGTCGGCTTCGTGAATAGCCGCTTTTGACGGGTGGTATTGATGAAAGTCGGCGAGCCCCATGTAGGCCTCGCACGATTCGTTCAGTAGCTTGGTGTGGTAGGGCACATTGAACACCGGCACCCTGAGCGAGCGACCTGTGTGCTCCAGGGTCTTGTCTGCACCGGACCACCATATGCCGTGTCCGCCGATGATGACGGGACGCTCCGCGGTGCGGATGCACTGGAGCACACGATCGAGCGCAGCGGGCTCCGGCCAGGCGCGAGACGGTGCCCGCGGGGTGCGGTGCCAGGGCCGTTCGTCGCGACCGGCCTCTGCGTCGAAGGACGAGAACATGATGTCAACCGGCAGGCTGAGGTGTACGGGTCCCGGATAGCCTGTTGTTGCCGCGTGCCAGGCGCGGTCGACGAACTCGCTGATCCGCGCGCCATCCGTGATTTGTGCAGAGTATTTCACCAGCGGGGCGGCGATCGCGACGTCGTCGATCTCCTTGAATCCCCCGGAGCCCTGGCGCTTGAGGGTGCTCGAGCCGGTCACGAAGATGACGGGTGAGCGCTCACCACTGGCCTCGAGCATGGCAGGCACCGCGTTGGCAAAACCCTCGGGACCGACCAGGCAAACAGCGGGCTTTCGTGTGATCCGTGTGTGGCCGTCTGCGAGGTGTCCGGCAACTTGCTCATGCGGTGTGTTGATGACGGGCATCTGGCATTCCATGAAACCTTCCAGCGCCGGGTTACAGAAGCCGCCTGCGAGTGTGAAGACGTGATCAACACCTTTTTCGATCAGCGCGCGTGCCAGCAGCGCGCCGCCCCGCAGGGTTGTGGGATCGGACATGAGTGCGCGAGCTCCTTCAGGTTTTTGATGCGACGTGTAAATCGGGCGTAGCGGCCCGGGTGCGCCGTGTCGATGCGTCGGGTGTGGGGTTGAAGAGGTTGTGTGGTCCCAGACGGGAAACAGCGTTCTCCCCCAATTGTGCAAGCACGACACTGATGTCCTCTTTGATGGTTTGCAGCAAGGCGTTGAGCCCCGCTTCGCCCTGTGCGCCGAGCGCAAAGAGCGCTGGTCGACCCAACATGACAAAATCCGCGCCGAGCGCCTGCGCCTTGACAACGTCTTCGCCATTGCGCACGCCGCTGTCGAAGAGCAGCGGGGTGTCAGGCCCAACAGCCTGTCGAATTCGCGGCAGCAGATCGATGGCGGCAGCTGCACTGTCGAGCTGCCGAGCGCCATGGTTGGAGACGTACACCGCATCGGCGCCTGCCTCTACGACCCGTATGGCGTCATCTTCGGATGCGATGCCCTTGACGATCAGATGGCCGGGCCAGGCGTCCCGCGCTTTGCTGAGGAAAGTCCAATCCGCGCCCGCCCGGCTCGCGTGACGATCAAAACGTGTCTCCGGATCGGCACTGATATTCTGCGGCGAAGGGATGCCTGCATGCAGTGTTCGCAGTGACCAGGCAGGGTGGGTCGCGAAATCCAGGAACGCACGGGTTGTCATCTTGAAGGGGAAACTGAAGCCATTGCGTAGGTCTCGAACACGCCTGGCGACTTGCGGCACGTCCACCGTGAGAATCAAGGTGTCATACCCGGCAGAACGGGCGCGCGCAATCGTGTCCAGAGTCGCCTGTTGCGATCCGCCGAAATAGACTTGAAACCAGGCGTTGTCGCCTGCCATCTGGCGCATGTTTTCGAGAGAGGTGGAGCCGGCGGCTGACAACCCCACGGGGATATTCAGGGTTCGCGCAGCGTCTGCCAGAGCGCGATCGGCGCTGGGGTGGATGAGGTTGCACATACCCATTGGCGCGATGCCGAACGGGCAGTCGTAGCGGCGGCCCAGGAATGTCTGCTTCAAGTCCCGTGTCGCCACATCCGCCATTGCGCGGGGTTGCAATAATATGTCGTCGAAACGCGCTGTGTTGCGGGCGGTGCCCATTTCCCGACCCGCGCCGCCGTCGACAAAGTCAAACACCATTCTGGGCAGCTTTCGCTGGGCGAGTCGACGGGCGTCCTCAGTGGAATGGATGCGTCGGGGAGTCAATCGCATGGTTGGGCTGTTCGAACGGATGGCGGGATGGTCGACATGCTATCGGCAGGCGAGTGCATACGACCAATAGAATATACACCGTGATGCATTCGCCAAGCTTATGTCAGGCGCTTTCATGAGCTGATCCATACGCGCGGTAAATGAATGCAGTGCCGCATCCTATTTGTGGGGGTCCGGGGCGGTCAGTAGACTGATTTACGCCATGACGATTTCCGAGCGCTTGTGCTCCTGCGGTTTTCTGTCGAACGCCGGATGAACGGGGTAGTAGCGCATGACAGGGCGTGACATGACGCCTTAACTCGAGGGAAAGAACGTGATTCGAACAGACCTGGTTGGACGAAAATTGATTGGAATGGCTGTCGTGATGACAGGCGTGTGGGCTGCGGCCCTGTCGGGGGCAGCCAGTGCGGCTGATCATGTTGCGCGCCTGTCGGTGCATTGGGGACCCAAGCACCACAGTGCCATTCACGCGCAACTCTATGCCGATGAAGTGAACAAACGGGCGGAGGGCCGGTTGCGAATTGATGTCTTCCCGGCCGGACAGTTGTTTGGCATTCGAGAGCAACTGGGTGCGGTCACCTCTGGCGCAGTTGAGATGGGTGGCATTGTCGGCGTGGTGTCATTCCCACCGATCAACAAGAATTACAACGTGGTGTCCTTTACCGGTTTGTTTGACAGCTATGCGGAGCAGCGCGGCTTCTTCAACGACGACGCAGCGGGACAGGCGGTGTGGCAGGACATCACGCGCAAATCCGATTCCGTATTGTTGATGTACAACCCGGTCGGCCCGGTCATGACCTTCAGCACAAAGGCGCTTGATGGCGTGGAGTCGATGGCGGGTCTGAAAGCCCGAGCGCTGATTGGCGCCGAGCGACCGATGTGGGAGGCACTGGGCGCGAACACCGTATCGATGCCGACGCGCGAAGTCTACTCGGGGTTGCAGACGGGAATGATCGACACGATCAACAGCCCACCCGGATCCATTCGTGCGTTCAGCTGGTGGGAGTTTCTGACACACGGCCAGAAGCCGTACCAGTATTTTGCCGATGCGTACATCATGGCCAACGGCGTCTGGTTCAACGGTTTACCCGCGGATTTGCAGCAGCTCCTGCTCGAAGTGGGTGCCGAGGTGGGCGCGGTGTCAACAGATACCATTATGACCACGGGTGAAGAAACACTGACGGCATTTGAGGAGCGTGGTGGTGTGGTCACGGAACTGGTGGGCGACAAGAAGGCGGCATTCGATGCGCTGATGACAGAGAAAGTGCAGCCCGCGATAGCGGACAAGATCGATGCAGAGGTGCTGCGGGCAGCGCAGGCGTTTGCAGCGGACTGAATGTGATACGCAATGTCGACATCACCCGCCGAGTCGGGTGATGTCGACCGGTTGAAAGTGCTATGTCTATTGTGTTGCGCAGTTTGCGCACCCTGAATCGTGGCCTAGAGCAGCTGACGTCCGTGCTCTCGACCGCAATTGTCGCGGTCATGGTGCTCGCGCTCACCCTGAGCGCGGTTACGCGCTATGTCAGCGGTACCGGATACGACTGGTTCATTGAATTACCACCCGCTCTGGTGCCCTGGATGGTGTTCCCCTTGCTCGGGCCACTGCTCAGAGCCGGCGCCCATATTCAGGTCGACTTCATCCCGAGTGTGCTGTCCGGTCGTTCGCTGATCGGCATCAGGGTGGTGGTTTTTACCATCATGCTGTTGGGTGCAGTGATATTTCTCTTTGCCGGTCTCGATGCGGTGAGCTTGTTTCGGCGGCTGGGACAGCTGATGGAACTCGAGATCGAGTTGCCCATCTGGTGGATGTACCTGGCGTTTCCGGTCGGCTTCAGCGTCCTGGCGCTGTTTGCGCTTGAGCTGATGCTTGAATCGATTGATGACTGGCTGAAAGCCGGACACGGTGAC
This sequence comes from uncultured Granulosicoccaceae bacterium, assembly GCA_937941555.1. GTDB lineage: Bacteria > Pseudomonadota > Gammaproteobacteria > CALCKW01 > CALCKW01 > CALCKW01. The sequence goes on from CALDHJ010000274.1 coordinate 8,236, forward strand.
AGCACATGAATGCCCTGGTGGGTTTGTTCTCTGTTGCGCTGTTGATTCTGTCAGTGCCGATTTTCATGGTCTTCGGCCTGGGCAGTGCCTCGGTTGCCATTTGGGGTATGGATCTGCCGTGGTCGACCCTGATTCAGGTGTCGTTTGGAGCGATGACCAAGCATGTGCTGATTGCCGTTCCACTCTTTATTTTCACCGGCATGGTGATGCTCAGAGGCGGGGCCGCAGCGCGATTGGTACATTTTGCGACAACGCTTGTCGGCCACTGGCCCGGCGGTCTCGGCATCGCCATGATTCTGGCGATGGGTTTTTTTGCGGCATTTTGCGGCTCCATTCTGGCGGCAATTACGGCCGTTGGCACCATCATGATTCCGCAAATGGTGAAACAGGGCTATCCCAAACCTTTCGTTATCGTGCTGGCGGCGTCAGCCGCATTTCTGGAGGCACTGATTCCGCCGTCGAATGCGGCCATTTTGTTCAGCGCGTTGACTGATGTGCCGGTGTCGAGGACATTTGCCGCTGGTTTTGTGCCGGGCTTTGTGCTGATTTTTTTGCTCAGTGCGCTCGTGATGTGGCGGTGCCGCGGTTTGCGTAATCCGGTACGCGCTACGGGACGTGAGCGACTGGCCGCATTGAAGTCGGCACTCCCGGGGCTTTTCACACCGGTGATCATATTGGGCGGAATTTATGCGGGTTTGTTGACTCCGTCAGAATCGGCTGCGGTCGCAGGCGTCTGGGCCATTGCCATCGGGATGGTGATCTATCGGGAACTGAGCTTTCAAGGCATCCTGCTGGCGTTGCGTGAGACGGCGCGCATTACGGCTGTGATTTTCGCGATCATTGCGATGGCGACCTTTTTGAGTGTGGTGCTCACTTATTCCCAGGCGCCGCAACAGATCATCGCTTTCTTTACAGACATGGGGGGCACGCCTGCGATGTTTTGGTTTGCCGTCGCGGTGATCTGCCTGATCCTCGGAACCTTTGTCGAGATTGTCCCGGTGTTCTACTTGACTGTGCCGATTTTTGCCGTGCTGGCACATTCTCTGGGGCAGGACATCCTGCATCTGTATATCGTGTTTGTCGCGTTTGCCGGGATCGGCATGATTACACCGCCTGTCTGTGTGGGGATTTACACCGCGGCCGGGGTGGCAAAGGAAAGCCCGGAAAAAGCGTTTCGCGAAGTACCTCTATTTGTGGTGGTCGGTGTGGTGTTCGGATTGATGATGATCCTCTTCCCGGCGGCGGCGACCTGGTTGCCAAATCTCTTGAACTGACGTCAACGGCGCAGGCTGTTGACGTACTGCACCCTGTCGGAGAGTTGCTGCGAGAACTGCTCGACAAATGTCAGTGCTTGGCGCGACAGCAGATCTCGCCCCGCGGCAATCAGCGCGATCGAGTAGGTGAGGTCCTGCTGCAGTGGCCTGAACACCACGCCACCCATGCGCACGGCTTGCTCGGCAGAGAAGGGATCGGCTATTGCCAGTACCCCGGCTTCACGCACGAGGGCCGCTGCGACCGGCAGGTTGGCGACGGATAGCCGTGATCGTTTTTTCATTCTGGTCGACAGGCCGCTGTCGATCGACAACATCGAATCGGGGTAGTTTCCCCCGAAGGTGACAAAGTCTTCGTTGTCGGCGAGGGTTTCGAGATCCACTGGTCCCATTTCGTCGGCGAGGCTGTGCGTCTCAGGAATCAGGCACACGTAAGGTGCAGCGGACTGAAACAGCACTTCGACGCCGTGGTAGTCGGGTTCGCGGCCGACAACCCCGATGTCGATTCTGCGTGCCTGCACGTCTTCGACAATCGCGGGTGTGTTGCGCGAGTGGATCGCGAATTGGATGTCGGGGTTTTCGCGGTAGACACGGCTGACCGCGATTGGCAGCTCGATGGTTGCAAGGGACTGAATGGTGCCGATCGAGATCGATCCCCCGCGCGAGGTTCGAATCGACAGAGCGTGTTCCTCGAGTTGATCGATGCCGACAAACATGCTGTCAACGGCTCGATAGAACGCGTGACCCTCCACCGTGGGTGCCAGGCCGCGACCAACCCGTGCGAAGAGTTCGAATCCGACCGCGGTTTCGAGGTCTGCGACGAGTCGGCTCACGCTGGGCTGCGAAATGTGCAACATCTTCGCCGCGTCGGTGATTGAGCCGCACAGCATGGTCGCGCGGTAGGCTTCGAGTTGTCGCAGATTCATGGTGTTGCGCGCCGCTGTTGTGGGTACATCGGGTGTGAACGCCCAACGATAATTGCGGCACCATTTTAAGGCCAAAAAAGCCTGCGGTGTTGCGGCGTTCGCACTTGCCGGGGTTGCGTTGTTTCCTGTGGTCGTTCGGATTCCTGGTGTGGTGAAAGGCGCTCTGTCAATTCAAAGCCACCGCGCCCAACCGATCAAACTCGTGAAACAGTTTGGTTTTGAATGCGCGGCTCAGTCGCGACTCTTGTCGGTAGGCGGGTGACAGCACCGAGATACAGTAGCTCAGCATGGGCTTGAACGGCACGAAGACGATGTCGCCGGTGTCGTCTTTGCTCAGTCTGTAGCTCTCGATCGCTATCGGATCGACAATCGCGCACGCGACGTTTTTCTCGACGTAGGTCAGCATCGGGATGAAATACTGCGTGACGAATCGGATGTTCAGACGTTGTTCCGCGTCGCCGAATGCGCGTCGCGTCTTCACGTTGATCTCGTGGCCGTCGTACAGCGACGCCATCGGGTGATTGTCTAGGTCCGCTGGGCGCAGGACTGATTTATTGGCCAGCGGACTGTGCCGTGACACGGCGCACAGGCACTCGAAGCTAAATCGTTGCTCGGAGACGAGCGATGTGTTGTCCGCCTTGCCATCGACGTAGTCGGAGATTCCGAGATCGTATTGCTGTGCGGCGACCAACTGAAACACCGCCTCCGAACTGCGTGAAATCATGGCGCACGCCATCTCGGGCTTGTCCTGCGCGAAGTCGGCGACGAGGTTGGGCAGCAGGAACACAGATGGTCCGGGCATGGTAACGATGTCGAGCTTTCCGCATTTGAGTCCGGTGATACCGCGCATGTTGTTCTGCAGGCGATCGATTCGGTCTAGTAACTCCGAACACTCTTCCTTGAGGTAGTGCGCTTCAGGCACCGGGTGCAGCCGTCCTCCGCGGCGTTCGAACAGCTTCATGCCGAACTCGTCTTCAAGCGCTGCGATTAATGCGCTGATCGCGGGCTGGCTGCGGTTCAGGCTGCGCGCGGCCTCGGAGACGGAACCCGTCAGCATCAGCTCGTTGAAGGCCTTCATGTGGTGGATTTTCACGCGCCAAAACCATAATCAAAATCAATAGGATTAGAGATAATTACAATTTGATTTGATGGGCGTCAAGGGCGTAGGCTGAATCCGAGCCATTCGCCCGATGACAGCGAGTGGCAGTTGATCCGTTGACCTCAAGGAGAACACTGGTGAAAACAGTCAAACAGTTGGTCGGTGCGGTCGCGCTAGCGGCAGCACTCGGCAGCACATCGGCCATCGCAGCCGACCCAACGTTTTTTCGCATTGGAACCGGTGGCGCTGGCGGCACCTATTTCCCGATTGGCGGCACCATTGCCAACGGTATTTCAGCGCCACCGGGGTCGCGCCCGTGTGACAAGGGTGGCCAATGCGGCGTGCCCGGTCTGATCGCGATTGCGCAATCAACCACAGCGTCTGTCTTCAACAACGCTGCGGTTCAGAACGGTGAACTCGAAGCGGGGCTTGCGGCTGCTGACGTGACCCGCAGCATGTTCCTCGGCGAAGGCAAGTTCGAGGGCAAGGAACACCCGAAGCTGCGCATTGTCGCCAACCTCTACCCAGAAGATCTGCACCTGGTCATGCCCAAGGGCAGCAGTATCGGCAACCTCGGTGACCTCGCGGACAAGCGTGTCGGTATTGCTCAGTCGGGCTCCGGTACACAGGTCGCGGTGTTGCAGATGCTCGAAGCCTGGGGTGTGACCCGCGACAACATGGACGAGGCCGAGCTCAACAACAGCCAGAGTGCCGAGCGCCTCGCGGACGGCCAACTCGACGCCTACTTCTACGCGGCGGGCTGGCCGGTCGCTGCCATGGTGCAACTGGCGTCGACCAAGGGCATGAGCCTGCACTCGTTCTCTGAAGAGGATCTTGCCAAGATCAACGGCATCATTCCGGCCTACATCCCGTCCAAGATTCCCGGCGGTGTGTACGAAGGCGTTGATGAAGATGTGTTGACCCCGGCTGTCAGTGCCTTGCTTGTGGTGTCGTCCGATCTGAGCGAAGAGCTGGTGTACGGCATTACCAAGGCATTGTGGAACGGCAACACCCGCAAGTTGCTCGACAATGGCCATGCCAAAGGCAAGCAGATCACGGCCGAGACTGCGCTCGACGGTGTTGAAGCGCTCGGTGTGCCGTTGCACGACGGCGCGGCGAAGTTCTACAAGGAAGCCGGCTTGATGTAAGCGGTTCACTCCGGACCGGCTGGCCTCTGGGCCAGTCGGTCGACAGTTGCGCAGCGACGAATCCTCAGGTCGGTTTTCCGACGAGTGTGGAACGGTACGGACCGGTAGAAACGTCTCGAAGGGAGACACGGTGATATGGCAGACGGGACAACAGCTGACACCTCACACGAATTGACTGCTGAAGAACTGGCGGCAATCGAAGAGAAATACGATGAGGGATCGGCAACCCGGGCAGTCGGGGCGAAGACGGGACACATTCTGCGTGTTGTCGCCATTGTCTTTGGGCTCTACCACTACTTCACGGCCGGATTCGGCCTGCCAGCCGACCACTGGCACATGGGCTATCACCTGACGGGTCTGTTCATTCTGACCTACGCCTTCTTTCCCCTTTTCAAAACCAAAAACGCCTTTGCGCTCAAAGCCGGCGCACTGCGTTTTGGCAATATCCCGCTCTACGATCTCGTGCTCATGGCCTTCGGTGTGTTGGCGTCGCTTTATGTGGGTCTTGCGTGGCGTGGTATCGGATTCCTCGGAATCGAGGAACAAACCTTCCGGATGGGAAACCCGAACGGGTATGACGTCTTCTTCGGCGTGGTCATCATCCTGCTGGTGCTCGACCTCGCGCGGCGCACCCTGGGCTGGGTGTTGCCGGCCATCATCTCGGTGTTCATCTGTTATGCCCTGCTAGGCCCATTTTTTCCGGGCATCCTTCAGCACCCGGGGGTGAAGTTCAACACCTTCGTGTCAAGCATGTATTTCCCGCAGGAGGGTATTTTCGGGGTCACGCTCTGGGTCGTATCGACCATCGTGTTCCATTTCGTGCTGTTCGGCGTGATCGCGCAGCGAACCGGCCTCGGCCAACTCTTCATCGACAACGCGACCATCCTCGCGGGTCGCTACACCGGCGGGCCTGCCAAGGTGTCGGTGGTCTCGTCGGCGTTTTTCGGCACGATTTCCGGATCGTCAGTGGCCAATACCGTGTCGACCGGCGCGTTGACCATCCCCAACATGAAGCGGCTCGGTTACCCCGGTCATTTTGCTGGCGGCGTTGAAGCCGCTTCATCGGCAGGCGGGCAGATCACGCCGCCGATCATGGGCGCGGCCGCCTTCATCATGGCCGAGTTTCTCGAAGTCCCTTACACGACCATCGTGATCGCGGCGATTTTCCCAGCGCTGCTGCACTACGTTGGTGTATTCGCTGTTGTGCACCTGATGGCGCGCAAACTTGATTTGCAAGGCCTGTCCAAAGACATGTTGCCCAAGTTCAGAGCGGTGTGGAAAGACGGTTGGGCCAATATCATTCCGCTCGTGGGCTTGCTGGTGGTGCTGTTCTCCGGCTACACCCCGTTCATGTCGGCGTTCTGTGGTATATCGCTCGCGGTCATTGTCGGCATGGCGCGGTGGCGCGACCCATTGACGCTGGTCTACCCGGCCGCGTTCATCGCCTTCGTACTCTGGAAGTACAACGGAGGCGGGTTCGAGCCGGGTATGGCGGCCTTGCTGGTTGCCGGCGCCCTCATCGGTACGCTGAATCCACAGGCCCGTATCCGCTTGCCGGAGATGTCGGCCGCGATTGAGTTGGGCGTCAAATACGCGCTTGCTGTCGGTGCAGCCTCGGCCGCAGTGGGCATTGTCGTTGGCGTCATCAACACCACCGGGGTCGGCTTTCGCATCGGGTTCATGGTCACAAGTGGTGCGTCTGCCCTCGCGTCGGATATTTTCAGCTTCGTGACTCTCGGCGGGTTGCTCGAATTGTTCACGGTGCAGGACCTGCAATTGTTCCTGTCGCTGGTGTTCATCGCCGTGGCCTGCATCCTCATGGGCGCGGGTATCCCGACGACGGCCCTGTACATCATGTTGGTGTCAGTGGCGCAGCCGGCGTTGGCGCAGCTTGGCATCCCCCCGATCGCGAGTCATATGTTCGTGCTGTATTACGGGGTCGTGTCTGAAATCACGCCGCCTGTGTGCACGTCGGCCTATGCCGCCGCGGCCATCGCCAATTCAAACCCCTTTCGCACCGGTATTTCGGCCTTTTCGCTCGGGCTTGGGAAGATCGTAGCGCCGATGGCTTTTGTGTACGCGCCCGTGCTGTTGTTCGTTTCGTCGACCGGATTCGATCTGTTGGAGTTCTCCTACACCGCAACGAGCTGCATTGCCGGTGTGATCGCCTTGTCGGCGGCGGTGGTCGGGTACTGGCTTGCGCCGATGAATGCGATCGAACGGGTGTTGGCGGCAGTTGCTGGCCTGGTGTTCATTGCGCCAAGTTGGCAGGCGGACATTGCCTCACTCTTGATTGTGGCACCGGCGGTGTTGTGGCAACTGTCCAAGCGGACATCAGCTCGCACTGCCCCGATGACAGGCTGACCCGTGGTCGATCCGGAAAGCAGCGCGGACGTGATCGTTGTCGGCGCGGGGATTGTTGGAATCTGTTGTGCGCTGTCAATCGCCGAACACGGCAAGCGCGTTCGGTTGGTGGACCGTGACGAACCGGGGCAGGGGTGCTCCTACGGGAACGCCGGGATCATCTCGCCCTGGTCGCTGGTGCCGCAGTCGATGCCCGGTTTGTGGAAAAACATTCCGGGCATGGTTCTCAAGGAGGACGGGCCGGTTTCCATCAGGGTGCCGTATCTGCCCAAACTGATCCCCTGGGGGCTGCGATTTTTGCGCAACGGCACCGAAGCGCAGGTCCGCGCGGCTGCCGATGCGATGGAAACGCTCAACCAATCGAATGTGCAGCTCTACCGGCGCCACCTGCAGGGGACGGGATACGAGCACCTCGTTCGGGACAGTTGGTATGTGCATGCGTTTCGCAACGCGAAAGCAGCGTCGGTGTCAGGCTTGGGATACCGGATTCGAATTGAGAAAGGCGCAGACATCGAGCGCATCGACGCGCAGGCGCTACGCGATCTCGAGCCGGCTCTGTCGCACGATTTTGCCGCCGCCATCCTGATCAAGGGGCAGGCGCGCGCAGTGTCGCCCGGCGAGATCGCACGTGTGCTCTGTGACAAGGCGCAACGGCTCGGTGTCGAGGTGACGCGTGCCACGGTGCGTGCGCTTACCCGGGCGGAGTCCGAGCGGTGGGCCGTGAATACCGATGCGGGTGATTTCACCGCGCAGAAGCTTGTGGTGGCGGCGGGGGCCTGGTCGGCGGATCTGCTCAAGGCTTTCGGTGTGCACATTCCGCTGGCGGCGGAGCGGGGTTACCACGTTGAATTTCGTGACCCGGGCATCGAGATCAACCACTCGATCATGGATGTCGACAAGATGGCGGTGGCGAGCGCGATGTCCGGGGGGGTTCGGCTGGCCGGTACAGCCGAATTCGCCCACCGCGACGCGCCCCCCAACAGCAAACGCATCGAGGAACTGGCGCGGGTGGCGCGTCGCATTTTCCCCGCGCTCGACACGGCGCAAATGACACCCTGGATGGGGGCTCGCCCCTCGTTTCCGGACAGCTTGCCGATGCTGGGCGAGTTCCCGGCACACAAGGGGCTGTTCTCCGCGTTTGGTCACAGCCATTACGGGCTGATGATGGCCCCCAAGACCGGGCAGATCATTGCGGACCTCGTGTCCGACAGGGTGCCGAACATCGATCTGGAACCCTATGCCGTCAACCGCTTCTGATTGCGCGCAACCGAGGGTCAGGACGCCCTACAATGCCGGCAACGCGCACCAGGACAGATCATGGTCTTCGACGAATTCAACACCGGCGATGTGCTTGACGCCGGACCCATCGGGATCTCCGAGGCCGAGATCCTCGACTTTGCCACACAGTATGACCCGCAGTGGTTTCACACCGACCCCGCGCGGGCAGCGCAGGGCCCCTACGCCGGACTGATCGCGAGTGGCTGGCAGACCTGTGGGCTCGCCATGCGCCTTGCGGTCGACAATGTGCTGGAGGGCTCGGAGAGCGTCGGTTCACCGGGCGTCGACAACCTGCGGTGGTTGGCGCCTGTCAGGCCGGGTGACAGCCTCACGCTGCGCATGACCATCATCGAAAAACGGGTGTCACGAACGCGTGCGACCCGCGGTGTGATGCGCTCGCAGTGGCAGCTCGACAATCAGGACGGGGTGACGGTGCTGACACTCGATGCGACGAGCCTCTTCGATCTCACGCCGGTGTCTTGAGAAACGCGGTCAGCGCCGTCAAGGTGCCTGACGGGTCTTCTTCGGGCACGTAGTGTCCGGTGTTCAGACTCTCGCACTGCACGTTGTCGGCGTAGTCCGACCAGACACTCGGGACATCGTAGCTGCGGTGCACGAATCCGTGTTCGCCCCAGAGCACCAGTAACGGGCATGTGACACGCTCACCCGCGTCTCGGCTGGCGCGGTCGTGCACGAGGTCGATCCCGGCCGCGGCGCGGTAGTCTTCGCAGCTTGCGTGAATGGTGTCGGGGTTGGCAAAGCACGCGTGGTAGTCCTCGAGCGCAGCGGGTTCGAAGGTGAATGCTGGGCCGCTTGCACGGCGCAGCTTTTCAGACAGGTACCACGCGGGGTCGTGCCCGATCAGGGTTTCGGGCAAGCCGTCCGGCTGGATCAGGAAAAACCAGTGGTAGTAGCCGGACGCGAAGTGCTGATCGGTGGTCTCGAACATGTGCAAGGTGGGTGTGATGTCCATCACGCAGGCGTGGGTCACGCGCTCCGGGTGATCGAGTGCCATTCGGTGCGTGACCCGTCCGCCGCGATCGTGACCGACCACCGCGAAGCGATCGTGTCCGAGCTGATGCATCAGTGACACCATGTCCTGCGCCATCGCGCGCTTACTGTAGGGCGCGTGGTCGGCGGTGCTGGCGGGTTTGCCGCTCAGTCCGTAGCCGCGCAAGTCCGGACAGACGACGTGAAATCGATCCGCCAGCGCCGGTGCCAGCGCGTGCCACATGGCGTGGGTTTGCGGGTAGCCGTGCAGCAACAACAGACCCGGGCCCTGGCCGCCGTGTCGGACACGCAGATCGCACTCCGGGGTGGAGACAGTCGTCAGTTCAAAACGGGAGTCGAACATGGTTGGCACCGGGCAGGACAGGTTCGACGAGGGTACGGGCCGTTGACCCAAAGCTCAACGGTGGCTGCATGGGCCTCAGAACAGCGCGCCCTGTTCGATCGGGTGCACCGCCGCGTCGAGGACGGGCTGGCGGGCGTTGCGCCGGTGAAGGTGGGCGCTGAGGCGACCCGCGAGCGTCGCCGCCTCGGCGCAGCTCGGCGTGTGCAGGAACACGTGTGGTTGTCGGCCCTCGTCGTGCCAACGCAGCAGGACGGTCGCCCACCGCTCGAGTGCCGACTCGGCAAGCGTCGTGTCCCGTGGGCTGATGAACCGCAGCATGGGTGTGTCGGCGGTGGCGAGCGCGTGGGTCGGCACGCGGGGCTTCTTCGCCAGCGCGTCCTGTGTGTCGGCGTCGTTTGCCGGGTGCGCGAAGAGTGTTCGGGTGTCGAACACGGTGCGGTTGACCCCGTTGTCGGCGAGCAGCCGGTTGAGGGCGCGCTCGTCGTCGCCTTTGCCGAAGAACGCCGGGTGCCGGACCTCAACACCGTAGTGGAATCCGCTCGGCAGGCTCGCGAGGTAGTCGCGCAGCGTCGGCAAGGCGTCCGGGCCGAAGCGGGGACCGAGTTGTAACCAGAGGATCCCGAGTTGGCCCTGTACCGGGTCGAGCCGTGCGAGGAATTCTGTCGTCTCGTCGCTGCAGTGCTGCAATTGGGCATCGTGGCTGATGGCGCGCGGAAATTTGAAACAGAATCGAAACGACGCGGGCACGGCCTCGCGCCAACGCCGCACCGTGTCGGGCTGCGGCAGGCCGTAGAAGGTGGTGTTGCCCTCGACCGTATCGAAGAGCCTGCTGTAGTGGTGCAGGGCGTCGGATGATCGGGGCGTGAAGGGCCAGGCGGCGTGGAACCACTGTGGCAGTCCAATGCGGATGGGTGGATCGGCGTCTGGCATGCGGCCATTGTCTCACTGCGCGCCGCGAATGGGGGTCTGGCAGATACAATAGGCCGATTGACACAGGAGAGACGTCCGGCATGACCGCCATTCATCTGCAGCGAGCTCGCATCGCGTTTGGTGAGCAGTTTGCGCTGCATTGTGACGACTGGGCGATTCAGCCCCGCGAACACTGGGTGTTGATCGGGCCGAATGGGGCGGGCAAATCGGCGTTGGCAGCGGCCCTGGCGGGAGAGGGCGAGTGGCTCGACGGGACTGTGTCCGGCCTGCCGGAGCGGGTGGCGATCGTGTCGTTCGAAGCCCAGGCGGCGCTGATCGAGGCCGAACGGCGCAAGGACGACGCCGACATTCTCGATGTCATTTCCGAGGGCACGCCGGCCGGCGAGGTGATGGCGGTCGGCTGCCTCGATCAGGCGCTGCAAGCGTCGTTGGTTGCGGCGTTCGGTATCGAGCATCTCCTCGCGCGCCGCTTTCGCACGCTCTCGACGGGTGAGACCCGCAAGTTGCTGTTGGTCAGGGCGATTGCCAGCAGCCCGCAATTGCTGGTGCTCGACGAGCCCTTCGAGGGCCTCGATGTGGCGGCCTGCGCCGTGCTCAAGCGGGTGTTGTCCGAGTGCGCCGATCGGATTCAGACGGTCTGGGTGTTGAACCGATTCGATGATGTGCCGGAATTCGTGTCGCACGTGGGGTATCTCGAGTCAGGGGCGTTGTTGCACCGTGTAGCGGTTGGCGACACCGACGCGCTTGCAGATGTCCGGCGGTTGTTGCACATCAGCAGCACCGACGTGCAATTGCCCCCCGCGCCCGATGGCGACCTGCCGCCCGCGCTCGATCCGACCGACCCGCTCGTGCGCATCCGCAACGGCCGCGTGGCCTATGGCGACAATCGGGTGTTCGACGGATTGGATTGGACAGTGTCACCCGGAGAGCATTGGCAGGTCAGCGGCCCCAACGGGTCGGGCAAGACCTGCTTGCTGAACCTGATCACGGGCGACCACCCGCAATGCTACGTAAACGATATCTTTGTCTTCGGTATGCAACGCGGCAGCGGTGAGAGCATCTGGGACATCAAGCGCCACATTGGCTACGTCAGTAGCGCCCTGCAGTGGGAATACAAAGTCAGTGTCAGTTTGCGCAATGCGGTGGTGTCGGGGTTTTACGACAGCATCGGTCTGTACCGACGGGCGAGTGACGAGCACAAGGCGCTCGCGGAGGCGTGGCTCGAGATGATGGGGCTGCTCGACCGTGCAGACACGCCATTTACAAGCCTGTCATTCGGCGATCAGCGGTTGGCGCTCATTGCCCGCGCAATGGTCAAACACCCGAGTCTGCTGATACTCGATGAGCCCTGCATCGGCCTCGACGATATCAACCGCAGCCGCGTGTTGGCCCTGGTTGAACGGATTTGCGAGGGCAGCACGACAACGGTGTTGTATGTGAATCATCGCGAAGCGGATGTGGTGCCGGGGGTGGATCGACACCTGGTACTCGGAAACGGTTCGGCCCGCGTCGAGTGACGCGGGCCTTGCTTCAACTTGCCGCCGATGTTCTAGCCGTTACAGATGAGCTCACCAACATAGAGATCGGCTTGGCTACCACTACTGCGGTTGTCGCTGCCCCACGCCCACTTCCAGCCGCGGCTGCCGTCGGCGTATTCCGCATCCTGTACGAAGGACGTGTGAGGTTGGGCATAGTAGCCGCTGAGACCGCCAGCCCACTCCGAACCATTGTTCTCTGATTCGTCCCATCCCAGCCACGCTACCTGGGCGGTGTTGAGGTCTACGGCAATCATCGCATTGTTGCGTGCGAAGTTGTTGCTGTCCGGGTGGGAGCCCTGGTAGCTTGAGATTACGGCGACACCGGAGCCATCGAGCGGCATGGAAATGTGTCCACCTGGAGCGCCCTGGTTGTTCCACAATTCGCGTTCCAGCAAGTGTGTGTACTGCTGTGTGGCGAGATTGTACATACCAACCCCGGCCGACAGGCCCACACCGGAATCCGATGTCCGGCCCTGCCAGCCAGATCGCGGTGCATAGCCGTAAATCACCAACACCGGGTCACCATTGGCGTTGATACCCATGTCGAAGTGGCTTTCGCGTCCGAGCACTAATTGCTTGTTGGCGGTGTTGAGGTTTTGCATGTCGTAGGCGTAAATCTGCTTTCGTGAAAAGCTCGTGCCGTAAAAGCTGTCAAAATCGCCAAGTGCAAGGATATAACGCCCATCGGGTGAGATCGATGCAGCGTCGAGCTCACTCGAGTTGTCCATGCCGTTGAATCGGAGTGCGCCGCCGACTGTTTGCGTGTCCAGGTTGAGTTGCACCAGTGCGCCGTTGCCGCTGCCGTTCATGATCACGGCCGCCTTGTTGCCGTCAGCGGAAATACTGCCTTGGCCGCCCATGGCGTAAGTGTTGTTTGAGGTGCCTAGGTTGTTAAAGGACTGACCTCCCGCAGACACGGGTGTGCTCTGGAAGTCGAAAAGCAATGTATGGGTGTTGGCGTCGGCGTCGTAGCGATACACCTTGTCGTTGTAGTAGTCAAAGTAGAATGCCAAGTGGTCTTCAACCGGATGCCACTGCCAATCGGTCATCTGAGCACCGCTGTTCTGCACGACGCGAATGTTGTTGTAGTTCTGACCGTCGAACAGCGCACGAGAGTTGGTGCCGTGAGAGATCAGATAGTGGCCATCGGCGGAGAAGGCGTCGTGTTGTGCGTACTCCGGAATGTGGTGCAGGTAGTTTGTGGCACCCATCGACGAAGCCGAGCTCGCGTTGGCCACTTTGGTGACCCTGACGCTGTATGAGCCGCCGCTGGGATGACTCCATATCTTGCTCTGACCGACAGCCGAAGGCAGTCCATAGTCACTTTGTGGCCAGAGGCTGTGTTCGGCGCCGACGGTCTGAAAATCCGGCGTGCAGGCCGACGTTGCCGGCAACTGTAGATTGGTGTTGCCCACCAAGGCGCCAGTGCGCGGCACGCTGCTGCTGCCTGAGCCACCCCTGCCGCCGCCAATGCGGGACGTCACGCTCTTGTGCGCGCTGGTACCGGATACATCCCCTTCTGCAAGGCAACCGCTCAGAGCGATGGCACTGCTCACCAGGGCGGGCACCAGCCAGGGCAAACGCTTAGACTGTGAAGAGCGAGTTGTCTCGAGGCTGTCGGTGCGGTCCGGACAGGAGTGAGTCTGCTGGTTTGAACCGTGTCGGAGCTGCATGTGTTTCGCCTTTGTTGTTTTTCTTCTTGGCTTGGTGCGGCGGGTTCCGTGTCGCTGCTTCGGGCAGCGCACAGGGCGGCAATCCATTGCTGCCGCATCGGCAAGATTTGCCGTTTCCTGATCGAACTAGCGGTTCGATTGACGAGTTCTTTAACGCCGGCGGGGCAGCTGTAATGTTCGGCTTGGCACCGCATGGGTGACTATAAAAATCATTGAAAACAGCCGCATACGTGATTTTCCCGGC
>CALDHJ010000275.1 GCA_937941555.1 uncultured Granulosicoccaceae bacterium
CTCGACGCCGATCTTGCGCAACACCGCCAACGAGGCGTTACGCATGATCTGGTATTCCTTGTCGGTCAGCGTCTGCGCCGGTGCGACAGTGATGGAATCGCCGGTGTGTACCCCCATCGGGTCGAGGTTTTCGATCGAGCAGATGATGATGCAGTTGTCGGCGCGGTCGCGCACCACTTCCATCTCGTACTCTTTCCAGCCGAGCACCGACTCTTCGAGCAAGACTTCAGTGGTTGGCGAGAGGTCGAGACCGCGGGTGATGATCTCCTCGAATTCTTCCTTGTTGTAGGCGATACCACCGCCGCTGCCGCCCATGGTGAAGGACGGGCGGATAATGCACGGGAAGCCGATATCGGCTTGCCCGGCCAGCGCTTCTTCCATGCTGTGTGCGATGTGCGCACGCGGCGTGGCGAGACCGATATCTGTCATCGCATTGCGAAAACGCTCTCGGTCTTCAGCCATATCGATGGCGTCTTGGGTAGCACCGATCATTTCGACGCCGTGCTTCTTGAGCACCCCTTCGCGTTCAAGATCGAGTGCGCAGTTGAGAGCGGTCTGACCGCCCATGGTCGGCAGCAGCGCGTCGGGGCGTTCGGCCTCGATGATGCGCTCGAGCACCTGCCAGTCGATCGGCTCGATGTAGGTCGCGTCGGCCAACTCGGGGTCGGTCATGATGGTGGCCGGGTTCGAGTTGACCAGCACCACACGGAACCCTTCTTCCCGCAGCGCCTTGCACGCCTGTGCGCCCGAGTAGTCGAACTCGCACGCCTGACCGATCACGATCGGGCCTGCACCGATTATCAGGATGCTCTGGATGTCACTGCGTTTAGGCATGGTCGGTTGTCTGGCTGTGGGCGTCTATGTTGACGATGAACTGATCGAACAGTGGCCCGATATCGTGCGGACCGGGGCTCGCTTCTGGGTGCCCCTGAAAGCCGAATGCCGGCCGATCGACACAGCGAATGCCCTGCAGCGAGCCGTCAAACAACGATCGGTGTGAGGCCTCGACGTGGTTGGGCAACGTGTCCTCGTCAACCGCGAAGCCGTGGTTCTGGCTGGTGATGCTCACGGTCTTGTCGCCCAGCGATTGAACCGGGTGGTTGGCGCCGTGGTGGCCGAACTTCATCTTGACCGTGTCGGCGCCACAAGCCAGCGCGAGCAGCTGGTGCCCTAGGCAAATGCCGAACAGTGGCAGCGAGGAGTCGAGCAGCTCGCGAATCGCGGCAATGGCGTAGTCGCAGGGTGCCGGGTCACCCGGCCCGTTCGAGAGAAACACCCCATCGGGTTTCAGGGCGAGCACCTCGGCCGCCGGGGTGGTGGGCGGCACCACGGTCACGCGGCAGCCGCGCTCGCTGAGCATGCGCAGGATGTTGCGCTTGACGCCAAAGTCGTAGGCGACCACGTGGCGCGTTCGGTTGGCCGGAGTCGCGTGGCCGACGCCGAGTGCCCAGACCCCTTCGGACCATTCGTAGGTCGACTCGGTGCCCACCACTTTGGCCAGGTCCATCCCGGCCAGACCGGGAAAGGCCTTGGCGGCGTTCAAAGCGGCGTCTTCGTCTGGCGCATCGCCCGCGACGATGCACCCGTTTTGGGCGCCCTTGTCGCGCAGGATGCGCGTCAGCTGGCGTGTGTCGATGTCGGCGATGGCGACCACGTTGCGTTCGACGAGGTAGTCCCCGAGCGACTGCTCCGCACGGAAGCTGCTGTGCAACAGCGGCAGATCGCGGATCACGAGGCCCGCGCTGGCGACGGCCGCGGACTCCTCGTCCTCAGCGTTGACGCCGGTGTTGCCGATATGGGGGTAAGTCAGGGTGACGATCTGACGGCAGTAACTCGGGTCGGTGAGGATTTCCTGATAGCCGGTCATCGCGGTGTTGAATACCACCTCTCCGACCGTCTGGCCCACCGCCCCGATGCTACGGCCGCGAAAGACCGTGCCATCTTCCAGGACGAGAATGGCAGGTGTGTGCACGGGCGCGCTCCGATGGCGAGTTGTCGTGCTACCTCAGGGAGCGGGTAACACGCAGGTGGCCGGCAGGTGACGCAGGCGAAGCGTCACCGTGCTCAAGCTAACCGCGAAGTTTACAGACAACCGGGGCGCGCTGTCCACGCCAGCGGCACAGCCCGCGGCGCGAAGCAGGTAGCAGAATAATGCAAGCCCGTGACGGCGTCAGATCTCGGCCAGATCACCCTTCTCTTCGAGCCAACTGCGTCGGTCCGACGCGCGTTTCTTGGCGAGCAGCATGTCCATCAGCTCGCGCGCTTCGCCCGGCGCCTCGACAGTCAGCTGCACCAGACGCCGTGTGTCGGGGCTGGTGGTGGTCTCACGCAACTGCAGCGGGTTCATCTCACCCAGACCCTTGAATCGCGTGACCATCGGCTTTGCGGTTTTCTTCTCGGCCTCGATGCGGTCGAGCACACCCTGGCGTTCGGCTTCGTCGATGCAGTAAAACACCTCTTTGCCCACGTCAATCCGGTACAGCGGCGGCATCGCGACGTACACGTGGCCCGCCGCCACGAGCGGAAAGAAATGCCGCAGAAAGAGCGCACACAACAGAGTCGAGATGTGCAGGCCGTCCGAATCGGCGTCGGCGAGAATGCAGATCTTGCCGTAGCGCAGGCGGCTCAGGTCATCAGAGCCCGGGTCGATTCCGATGGCGACAGAGATGTCGTGCACTTCCTGGCTCGCCAATACCTGCTCCGGGTCGACCTCCCAGGTGTTCAGAATCTTGCCGCGCAGCGGCATGATTGCCTGAAACTCGCGGTCCCGCGCCTGCTTCGCCGAACCACCGGCCGAGTCGCCCTCGACCAGAAACAATTCGGTGCGGCTGAGATCCGTGGAGGAACAATCGGCGAGCTTGCCGGGCAAGGCCGGGCCAGTTGTGATGCGTTTTCGCACCACTTTTTTGTCCGCGCGCATACGGCGCTGCGCGGCCGATAACGCGAGCCGGGTCAGCGCATCCCCGCTCTCCGGGTGCTGGTTGAGCCACAGCACGAATGCGTCCTTGACCACACCCGCGACAAACGCCGCGCACTCGCGGGAGCTCAGTCGTTCTTTTGTCTGACCGGCAAACTGCGGGTCGTGCATCTTGGCTGACAACACATAACTCACCCGTTCCCACACATCCTCCGGCGTGATGCGCACGCCACGCGGCACGAGATTGCGGTAGTCGGCGAATTCGCGAATGGCCTCAGTCAAACCGGTGCGCAGCCCGTTGACATGTGTCCCGCCCTGCGCCGTCGGCACCAGGTTGACGTAACTCTCCGTCACCGGCTCGCCACCCTCCGGCAGCCAAATCACAGCCCAGTCGACAGCCTCCGATGTCGCCGCCATGCTGCCGATGAAGGGGCGCTCAGGCAGCAGATCGAAGCCGGCGACCGCGTCAGCGAGGTAGTCCGACAAGCCGTCTTCGAAACACCAGGCGTGCTTCTCCCCGGCCTTCTCATCGTGAAAATTGACCTGCAGCCCCGGACACAACACGGCTTTGGCACGCAGCAGGTGGACCAGTCGCGGCACGGAGAACTTGGCGCTGTCGAAGTAACTCGCCTCCGGCCAGAACCGAAGCGATGTCCCGGTGTTGCGCTGACCGACTGTGCCGACGGCCTTGAGCGGACCCTGCGGCACGCCCTTTTTGTAGGTCTGCGCGTATTCCTTTCCGCCGCGTCGAATGCGCACGTCTAATTGCGCGGCCAAGGCATTGACCACGGACACACCAACGCCGTGCAACCCCCCGGAAAAGCGGTAGTTGCCATCGCTGAACTTGCCGCCCGCGTGCAGCGTCGTGAGGATCACCTCGACGCCACTTTTTTTCTGGGTCGGGTGTTTGTCGACCGGCATGCCGCGGCCGTCATCCACCACCTCGAGCGAACCGTCCTTGAAGAGCGTCACGTCCACCCGACGCGCGTGCCCGGCGGTTGCCTCATCGATGCTGTTGTCGATGACTTCCTGCGCCAGGTGGTTCGGCCGAGTGGTATCGGTATACATGCCGGGGCGTTTGCGCACAGGGTCGAGTCCGCTGAGGACCTCGATCGCCGCGGCATCGTAATTTGAACTCATGGCTTGGGGACACAGGTCGGAGGGCAGAGAGCCGCACAAGAAAACACAGCTGCAGACAGGGTGCAATCGATACGTGCTAGCCAGAGACCGCAGAGTTGACGGACAATGGTGGGCTAATTCGCGTCAGTTACCTTGAGCTGACCTCGCCCGCCCCCACGTTGAGGGGGACAACACGCATCCGAGAGCACCCATGGCTGAATCGTCCCATATCGTAGAAGTTAATGAAGAGAATTTCATGCAGGTCGTGGTCGAGGGCTCCCTCAACCAACCGGTCCTGGTGGACTTCTGGGCCGACTGGTGTGAGCCCTGCAAACAGGTCATGCCGGTACTGGAAAAGCTCGCCGAAGAGGGCCAGGGCAGTTTCATTCTCGCCAAGTGCAACGCTGACGAAAATCAGAACATCTGCGCGCAAATCGGCATCCGCAGCCTGCCCACCGGCCTGCTGTTCTCACAGGGGCAACCTGTCGATCAGTTCGCCGGGGCCCAGCCCGAGGGCGAGCTACGGGCTCTGCTGGAACGCCACATCAGCTTCCCGCCCGCGGCGGAAAAACCGGTCACCGAACAGGCCGACGAGCTGATCGCCGCCGGCGATATTGACGGCGCGATTGCGCTGCTGCGCGCGGCGCAGGCCGAGGACCCCGAGAACGGTGACATCCTGATCGCCCTCGCCCAGGCTTCGATGGTCGCCGGCGACAGCGACACCGTCGAAACAATCCTCAAGCACCTGCCAGAGTCCCACAAGACCACGCCCGAGGCCGCGCGCCTGACAGGCTTGCTGAAGTTTGCGAGCGCTGACAATGCCGAGATCGACTTCGACGCGGTTGCCGCGGCGGTTGCCAACGACACCGCCAGCAGCGAGCAACGCTACCAGTACGCGGTCAAACTCATGACCCGGGAGCGCTTTGAAGAGGCCATGGAGCAGTTTCTCGCACTCATGGTCCGCGACCGCGAATACGGTGATGACGCTGCCAAGAGCAGCCTGATCGCCGCCTTCGACGTGCTCGGACAAGACCCGATGGTCAGTAAATACCGTCGCAAGCTCGCGAGCTACATCCTCTGACGCAGGCCGCGTCTCCACCGACCGACGTCGCCATTGTCGGCGCCGGACTGAGCGGACTCTACGCTGCGTGTTTGCTCCACCAACAGGGGGTGGACATTCGCCTGCTCGAAGCCCGGCCACACACCGGCGGCCGCATCCTGTCAGCTACTACAAACCACTCTGATTCGCCGGGCGCGTACCTCGACAGTGCAGTTGATCTCGGTCCGTCGTGGTTCTGGCCTGGCCAGCAGCGCCTCGCGCAGCTCCTGACAACGCTAGGGCTCGCTGACAGTGTCTACGCACAATGGAGCGAAGGCGATTCGGTTGTCGAATACGCCGACGGCCGCTTGCAAGTCGGTGTCGCCAGCGCCTCGATGGTCGGCTCACTCAGGCTCGACGGCGGTTTGCAGCGCCTGACCGACCAGCTCCAAGGCGAATTGCCGTCGGATGCGTTGTTCACATCGTGTCGCGTGCATCGCATCACCGAGGCCGCTGACGCTGTGCACCTCGAGGCTGTCACCGCCGACCGGCCCCGCAGGCTGTCCGCCCGCCGCGTGGTGTTGGCGCTGCCACCCCGTGTGGTCGAGTCCACGATTGCAAAAGAGCCACCCTGGTCTGACGCAGAGCGCGAGACCCAGCGAGCAACACCGACCTGGATGGCCGGTCAGGCCAAATGTATCGCCGTGTACGACACACCCTTCTGGCGCGACGTGGGACTCTCTGGTGATGCGTTCAGTCAACGCGGCCCACT
>CALDHJ010000276.1 GCA_937941555.1 uncultured Granulosicoccaceae bacterium
CGGCGAATTGGCAGGCGGTTGCGATGAAGGCGTAGCTGTATTCACTTGCGACCAGCGAATCCCCGGGACCGCTGAAGGCACGCACGACGGCGGCGATGAGCTCCATGGAGCCCGCGCCACACAGCAGCGTTGCGGGATCGAGCCCGTGGGCGGACGCCAATGCCTGGCGCAATGCGGTCCAGTCGGGGTCGGGGTAGAGTGCGTGCGCGGTATCTCCCTCGGCCAATGCCCGCAGCGCCGCCGGACTCGGTGGCAAAAAGCTCTCGTTCTGCGCGAGCGAAAAGCCGCTCGAGTCGATGTCGGCAAGCGCGTAGGACGCCATGCGGGCAACCGCCGGTGTTGCACTGATCATGGCTGTCCTGCCCCGGCGTAGTCGCGCGTAGCGGCCTCGGCGCTGACCAGCCCGTCGCGCAGGTCACGGGCGAGCGCATCGCGGTCTCGGGCTGAGGGCGGCCCGAATCCGCCGCCGCCCGGGGTCTCGAACAGCAGGGTCTCCCCCGGTTCGACGCGCAGCTCACCCTTGCCGGGAAAGTCGTGTTCCGACGTGGACAGGCGGATGCGGCCGGGTGCGCCCGCACGGCCGCCTGCACGGCCCGCTGCGGGGTGTTGGACACGCTCTACCGACAGGTACGCGATGAACGGATCGTCTGTGGCGGGGCCCAACACGATGCGTTGGCCGAGGCCGCCGCGTTGTGTGCCGGCGCCGCCGCTGTCGCACCGCAGCTCACGCTGCCAGACTACGACAGGCGCGACCGCCTCGGTGATTTCAACCTGGCTGCCGAAGACGCCGCTGGGGTAGGCGGTGGCCGACAGACCGTCGAGGGTAGGCCGCGCGCCGGTGCCGCCGTTGTGCACGAGTTCGACGGCAAAGGCGGGTGCGCCGCGCCGTGCGACATCCGGCGCGCTGCGCAGTGGCAGGTCGTACATACACGATGCCCCCTCTGCCGGTACGCGCTCGGGCAGCGCCTGGTGCAGGGCGCCAAAGACGAGGTCGGGTGTCATCTGCCCGAGGGTGTGGCGCATCGCCACCGGCGCGGGGTGCTGCGCGTTGAGAATGCAATCGGTGGGAGCGACAACACGAAAGGGCTCGAGGCTGCCGGCGTTGTTCGGGATGTCGGGTCCGATCAGACAGCGCAACGCAAAAACCGAGTAGGCGGTGGCGTAGTTCAAGGGCACGTTGATGCCCTTCTCGCAGCAGCCGTCGGTGCCGTCGAAGTCCAGCGTGATCGTGGCGTCTTCGACCGTGAGTGCCGCGCACAGTGTGATGGGTTGGTCGTAACCGTCGACGATCAGTGTGTTGCGGTAGTGGCCATTGGGCACCGCGCGGATGGCATCCTGCGTGCCGCGCCGCGAGGTGTTGATGATGTGCTCCGCCAGCTCGTCGAGCGCGTCGAGATCGAATTCTGCAAGCATGGCCTCGACCCGCTGCACCCCGGATTCACAGCACGCAATCAGCGCGTAGATGTCGCCTTCGTTGGCAATGGGCTCGCGTGAATTGGCGCGTACGATGTCCATCAGCAGGGTGTTTAGCGACCCCTGGTCGAGCAATTTGCAGGGTGGAATCAGGAGCCCTTCGTCGAAGATGTCGCTGCCTTCGGGTCCCATGCCTTTTCCGCCGAGGTCCACGAGGTGTGAGGTGCAACTGCTGAACCCGATCACGCGGTCACCCCGAAAGGCCGGCATCAACAACAGAAAGTCATTGAGGTGGCCGGAGGCCAGCCACGGGTCGTTGGTCAGGTAGATGTCGCCGCGTTGCATCTGGTCGATCGGGAAGTGCGCGATCAGTGCCTTGACCGCTTCAGCCATGGTGTTGATGTGACCGGGTGTGCCGGTGACGGCTTGCGCGAGCATGCGCCCGTGTCGATCGAAGAGTCCCGCCGAAATGTCGCCGCACTCGCGAACGATCGGACTGAAAGCCGCTCGGATCAAGGTCTGGGCTTGCTCCTCGACCAGCGCGAGCAAGCGGTTCCATTGCACTTGCAGCTGCGCGGCACTGGTATCAGCCATTGTCATACTCCCGGTGAGTTAGGATGAGGTTGAGCGCCGGATCGACGTCACACCGGAAACCGGTGCTGACGACCGTTGTGGTTTGCGCCTCGGCAATCAACGCGGGGCCGTCAATGCGGTGGCCGGGGAGCAGATCGCGGCGTTGGTAGACCGGTGCATCGACTTCGCACCCGCGCCGGTCACAGTGGATCTGCTTCACGACGCCGGCCGGTGGCGCTGTCGGCGATGGGGATTGTTGGCCGGTGTCGACGGCGCGTGCTGCGGGTGGGGTCAGGTCGACGCTTGCGGTGACCGCCCAGTTGAGGATCTCGATCTGCATGCCCGGCACGGGCCGGCTGTACTGTGTGGCGTAGGCGGTTTCGAAACGGGCCTGTAGTGTTGCCGTGTCGTCTGCGGTGAGTGTGCGCGGTGGCAGCGGCACATCGATTTCGTGTCCCTGTCCGTGGTACCGCAAGAAGGCGGTACGAGTCAGTGTCGGTGTGCGATCGGGTGCCCCCGCGGCGACGACGGTCGTTGCTTCCCGGGTCATGTTGTCGAGCAGGGCATTCAGTGTGGTGAAATCCAGCGTATCGAGCAGGCTGTAGTGGCTGCGTACGATCTCGAAGGACACCGGCGCGTAAAGAAAGCCCAGCGCGGAGCCGACGCTCGGGTCGGGGGGCACGATGAGGCGGTTGACCCCGGCGGCGCGGGCGACGCGGGTCGCGTGCAGCGGGCCGTTGCCACCGAAAGCGATGAGGGTGCGTTGCCCGAGGTCCTTGCCCGATTCGACCGCGTGCATGCGCGCGGCGCTTGCCATGTTTTCATCGACAACCTGGCTGACCCCGTACGCCGACTG
>CALDHJ010000277.1 GCA_937941555.1 uncultured Granulosicoccaceae bacterium
GTTGAACGTGCTGACCACCGACGAGTTCGCGCGACGCCACGGCAACCACGCGCTCGATGGGCTGGCCGACACCTATCCGTGGGCGGGGCCGACCCGCACCAGCGAGGCAGGGCTGGAGACCTTTGCCGAGGATATCAATCCGTTGCAGATGTACTGGAGCATGCACCGGCGTATTCGGTTGCACCCGCCGCAGGCCGTCTCAACGGTGTGTGCCGTCAGCGGGGAACGCATCAGCGAGGGGGTGACGGCTTTCACTGCCAAGAGCTACGGCACGAGTTACGCCGGGCAATGGGATCACCCGCTGACGCCCTACGTCGAGCCGGAAGGGGCGGAGCGGCTCTCGCGGAAGGGGCAGCCTGGTGGCGTCGGCTATCGGCACTGGCTGGGCACGGTCTTGGGTGAATCCGATGGCAAGCAACGCAGCGTGCCTGCGGTGGTGACGAGTGCGTGGCTTGCAAATCGCCGCTCGTGGATCAGTCGTGCAGAACGGTTGGATGCTGCACCGGCATTGTCGCCGCGGTTGTGGGCCTTTGGCTACGACATGGACAACATGAAAGCGCGCGCCTGGTACGCGTCGATTCTACCCCTGCTCGGCCCGACAGGGGTGGACCTGGACACGGTGGTGGCGGAGGTGCGGGACCTGGTCAAGGGCGCGCAACAAGCGCGAAAGGCCTTGGTGTCGAGTGTCAAGCTCGTCTGGAAAGTCGACACCAAAAAAAACAAGGGTGACACCAGCGCCATCGACGCGAATTTCTGGGACCGCACCGAGCCCGCGTTCTACAGCGCCCTGGAGCGGATTCTGGCCGGCGACAGGCGCCCTGCGCGCCAGGCATGGCGTCGCCACGTGCGCGCGGCGGCCGAACAGCTCTTTGACCACTACACCGCACACGATTGCCAGAGCGGAGGAAAAGGGTTTCGCGGTGTGATGCGCGCGCGCGATGGCAAAGGCGGGTTGCACCACCAGCTCAACAAGGGCGCGCTGTTGAAAATTGACAAGCCACAAGGAGAAAAGTCATGAGCGCTGATCTGAAGGGGCCGGCGCAAGCCAGTCAGACCCCGTTACAGGTAGTGGGCCGCTGGCGGCATTGGCTTGATCAGAACCAAAACAGGGGTGTGCGGGCAGAACTCAAACGCTGCAAGACACTGGATATGGTGGTGTTGCATCCCGCGTGTCTCCGCTTGCAACAGGGGCTCGAAGCAGTCCTGCCGCGTGTGCAAGCCGAGTTGGTTGCGGCGCTGATGGCGGCCGTGCTGCCCTGGATGGCACGCAGCACGAGTGATACCTCGGGGGCGGACGACCTCGCCCCCGAATTCCCGTCGCGCTCACTGCCGGCCTTGTTGGGTGAGCGCGGTGCCGGCGACAACCCGCGCTTCAGTGAAATGCGGTTCAGGCGATTGATCACCGCCCGTGATGCCGAGGCCCTGGTGCCGCAACTGCGTCGGGCGCTGGTTCAGGTGGACGGCAAAGCGGATTTCGGCCACCTCGCCAACACTGCGTTGCAGCACGCCAGGCAAACCCAGTACCCCGACGACAACAGTGGCACCCGCCAATGGCAGTACCGCTGGTCTCGGGACTATTACAACGCCGTCTTGAAATACAAACAGGATTGAATCTGATGAGCGATTTTTTGCAGTTGCATTTGTTGACAGCCTACCCGCCATCCAACCTCAACCGCGATGACCTCGGGCGTCCGAAAACCGCCGTTGTCGGTGGCACCGAACGCCTGCGTGTGTCCTCACAAAGCCTCAAGCGTGCCTGGCGCACATCGTCGGTATTCGAGGAGGCGCTGGGCGGGCACATCGGCACGCGCACCAAGCGCTTCGGGGAAGAGCTCCACGCGCGTTTGTTGGCGGTTGGTGCTGACGCGAAAAAAGCGGAAAAATGGGTTGGCCAAATCATCGACACGTTTGCAAAACGTGAGTCCAAGAAACTGGTCACCGGGCAGCTGGTGCATTACTCGAGCGCTGAGATGGAAGCGTGTCGCGACCTGGTCGATACACTGGCGCGTGAGAACCGCGCGGCAACCGACGACGAGTTGGGCGGATTGCGCGGTGCAGCCGGTGCCGTGGACATGGCGCTGTTTGGTCGTATGTTGGCAGAAAACGCTGATGCCAACGTGGACGCGTCAGTGCAAGTGGCACACGCGATCAGCGTGAACCCGGTCGCGGTTGAAGAGGACTACTTCACCGCAGTCGATGACCTCAACGTCCGAGATGACCAAGCGGGCGCAGGACACATCGGGGAGGCGGGGTTTGGGTCTGGAGTGTTCTATCTCTATGTTTGTGTAGACCGGGATCTGCTGCGGGAGAACCTCAAGGGCGATACCGACCTCTGGGCCAGAAGCTTGCGCAGTCTGACCGAGGCGGCCGCCACGGTCGCCCCGAGCGGAAAACAGAACAGTTTCGGTTCGCGTGCACGCGCATCCTACATTCTCGTCGAGCGTGGGCCGCAACAACCGCGCAGTTTGTCGGTGGCGTTCCTGAAGGCCATTCGAGGGGGCGATCCACTTGACGATGCGGTGTTGGCTATCGAGCGGCAACGCGATCAATTTGATCGGGCCTACGGCGCCTGTGCCGACGACCGAGACATTCTGAACGTGAATGCCGGCGAAGGATCGCTTGGCGCCATCCTTGATTTTGTCGAGGGCTGATCCGTGCGAGATTTTTTAGCCTTTCAACTCCATGGCCCGTTGGCAGCTTGGGGAGAGTCGGCCGTGGGGCAGGAGCGCGACAGCAGTCTGCAGCCCAGTCGGTCCGCCGTCTTTGGGTTGCTTGCTGCGGCGTCGGGGATTCGACGCGACGCCGATGCCGACCACCTGGCCTTGTCTCGGGATCTCGGTTTTGGGTGTGTTGCACTGTCAGCCGGGCTGGGTATGCGCGACTTTCACACAGCGCAGCGCGCCAAGTCTTACTCGCGGGTCAAGCACCTCAAGACGCGGCGAGACGAACTCGCGCACGACAAGATCGACACCGTGATCAGCTACCGGGGTTACCGGCAGGACAGCCTGGCCATTGCCGCCGTTTGGACGCGCGGTGAGGGGACAGTCTCGTTGGAACATCTCGCGGGCGCACTGCAACGCCCGGTTTTCGCTTTGTACCTCGGCCGCCGAGCGTGTCCTCTGGCTCTGCCGCTCAACCCGATAATTCTGACCAGTGCAGCCCTGAAGGACGCCCTCGATGCCTATGCGACAGACCACCTGGACGCCGCCGTACGCAGCAAGGCGTTCGTGGGCCAGGCGGCTGTGAGCTACCACTGGGACGCACTCGACGCAGCGGGCATGTCGGCCGACGCGGTGGTGACACGGCATGACGACGTGTTGAGCCGGGTGCGCTGGCAGCACGGCGAACGCGAGGAACACATGGCGTGGCAAAACGCACAGGAGGTTGACCGTGTTCCTCAGTAGAGTGAGCGCCAAGCCGGATGATGCCTTTGCATACGCGCGGCTCGTCGGGCTCACGCCCTACGACGCGCACCAAGCCGTGTGGTCGTTGTTCAACGACCCGTCAGCATCACGGGATTTTCTGTTCCGGCGCGAGACCGCACCCGCACAGGCTTGTCTGATGGTGTTGTCAACGCGCGTACCCCAGACAGCCAGTAGTGTGCTGCGGGTTGACACCAAGCCGTTTGAGCCAAAGCTGCAAGTCGGTGACAGATTGCAGTTCGACGTGCGAGCAAACGCCGTCAAGACAACTCACGACGGCAGCGGCAGCGCGCGGCGCGTGCGGCGCGATATCGTCGAGTATGCCCTGGATCAGATCAAGGCAAACGGGGAGGTACCAGACAGCGAAACTGTGCGACAGATTACAGGACAGGACTGGCTACGCACTCAAGGGGAGAGGCTGGGATTCGAACTGGAACACGTGAACGTGTCCAACCACCAATTTCACCGTTTCAAGAAAACACGCAGTGGCTCGCCGATCTGCTTCAGCAGCCTGGATTTGCAGGGGGTGCTGCGTGTGACCAACGCCGCTGTGTTCGTATCACAAGCCTTGAGGCAGGGCATCGGTCGGTCGCGTGGCTTTGGCTGCGGGTTGATGCTGGTCAAACGGTGTTGAGCCGTGCCCTTCATACCGCTTAAACCCTTGCCCATCAAAGACCGGGTACCGATGGTGTTTGTCCAGTACGGGCAGATCGACGTGCGCGATGGGGCCTTTGTTGTTATCGACAACAACGGCGTTCGTCTGTTGGTGCCAGTCGGTTCGGTTGCGTGCATCATGCTTGAGCCGGGCACCCGCGTGTCGCATGCCGCAGTCAAGTTGGCTGCTACCGTCGGCACGCTGCTGGTCTGGGTGGGCGAAGCCGGG
>CALDHJ010000278.1 GCA_937941555.1 uncultured Granulosicoccaceae bacterium
ATGGCGCCTGCCCGGGTGTTCCATGTGTCTTGCGATGAACCCCGACAAACTCGAGCCGGGCGAGCGGTGTGCTAGCACATCGAATCGCAATTTCGAGGGCCGGCAAGGTGCAGGTGGACGCACACACCTGGTCAGTCCGGCGATGGCAGCGGCGGCTGCCATCGCGGGCCACTTCGTCGACGCGCGCCAATTCTGAGGAGACTGCCGTGAGAGCTTTTGAAACACTGAACGGATTGGTCGCCCCGATCGATCTACCCAACATCGACACCGATGCAATCATCCCCAAGCAATACCTGAAATCCATCAGGCGCTCCGGCTTCGGCCCGAACCTGTTCGACAACTGGCGCTATCTCGACGAGGGCAGCCCCGAGATCGACAATGCAAGCCGGCGTATCAACCCGGATTTCGTGTTGAACCAGGCTCGCTACCAGAATGCGCAAATACTCATGGCTCGCGAGAATTTCGGCTGTGGCTCGTCGCGAGAACACGCCGTGTGGGCGCTTGATCAGTTCGGCATCCGCGTCGTCATTGCACCGAGTTTTGCCGACATCTTCTTCAACAACGCGTACAAGAGTGGCTTGCTGCCGGTGGTGTTGGCTGAAGACACCGTCGAACAATTGTTTCAGGAGGTCGCAGCGCAAGAGGGCTACAGACTTACCGTGGACCTCGAGGCAGAAACGGTCTCCACGCCAAGCGGGCAGGTGTTTTCGTTTGCAACCGACCCGATTCGCCGTGAGAAGCTGCTTCAGGGGTTGGATGAAATAGGCTTGACCCTGCAGCACGCCGACACGATAAAGGCTTACGAGGCACGGCGAGCGACCGAAGCGCCCTGGTTGTTTGGCGCCTGACAGGGTTTGCACTGTGTCGTTTGGTGGTCGGTCAACCGTGACCGGCTGCCGTCACGCCGGGAGGGTCTGACATGTTGGAGCTGCTGCACGGCAACAAGCGCTACTCATCGTGGTCGCAACGCGGGTACCTCGCGTTGTGCCACGCCGGGCTGCCGTTTCGCGAAACGGCGATCTGGCTCGATACCCCGGCAGGTGATGCCCTGCTGCGTGAGCGCTGTCCGAATGGCAGTGTGCCGGTGTTATATGACGGCGACACGGTTATTGCAGACAGCCTCGGCATCGTTCTGTGGCTCGAAGCGCAGTACGGGGTTGCATTCTGGCCAGAGGAGCCGGCAGCCCGTGCGCAGGCCTTGAACGGCGTGATGGCGATGCACAGTGGCTATCTGTCGCTGCGCGGTGAGATGGTGTGCAACTACCCGCGTCGATACCAGCGCTTTGAAGTGTCCCGCGCAGCCCGGTCGGACCTCGACGCCATCTTCGACTGGATGTTGCAATCGCGCGCGTGGTTTGGTGATGCTTCGGGTGGTCCGTGGTTGTGCGGTGAATACGGGGCCGCGGATTTCTTTTACGCGCCGGTGTTGTCACGGTGTCGCACCTACGGTGTGGCCTTGCCCGCTGGTCTGGAGAGTTGGGCTGAGGCGATGGAATCGCGCACGGATGTGCAGGCCTGGCTCGAGGCTGGTGAGCGCGAGGTGGAGCGCATTTCCGCCAGTGAGTACGACACACCCTGACCCGTTTGGGATTGGCTCGCTGGCAGAGTAGGATAGGGGGTCTTTACTGTCTTCGGTCGTTCCCGCATGTCATATGTCATCCCCGTTGCACCGCCAGTCGGTCTGCCTGTTTCCGGCACTGAGAACCAGTTTCCGGTGCGTCGTATCTTCTGCATCGGCAAGAACTACTCCGAGCACGTGCGCGAGATGGGCGGCGACCCGCAACGCGAGGAACCCTTGTTTTTTGCAAAGCCCGCTGACACCGTGATCGGGCCGGGCGGTGTGGTGCCCTATCCGCCGGGAACACAGGACCTGCATTTCGAGGTCGAGTTGGTCGCGGCACTCGGGCGCGATGTCGCCGCAGACGCAACCGTCGACACGGTGAGAGATGCAGTGCTCGCCTACGGTATCGGCATCGATCTGACGCGGCGAGACCTGCAGGCCGAGGCCAAAAAGCGCGGACGCCCCTGGGATATGTCGAAGGGTTTTGATGCCAGCGCCTTGTGTTCTGCGCTCGAACCGGTCGAGCGCATCGGCCACCCCTCAGCGGGTGAGATCGGACTCGATCGCGACGGCGAGGCGTGTCAGCGCGGTGATCTCAAAGACATGGTGTGGTCGGTTGCGGACATGCTCGTGGCGCTCAATCGGCTCATCTCGCTCAAAGCGGGTGATCTCTTGTATACCGGCACGCCGTCGGGTGTCGGTCCGGTCGTTGCGGGACAGACCCTGACGGTCTGGGCCGAGGGCGTGGCGCGCGAGTCCTGGACACTGTCCTGAGTCTGCAGTGATCCGTTGCAGCGCGCCGCAGGCGAGCGCAGGGTGTCTCCGCCCGCGCTATGCTCAGGGTACGACAACCCGTGGAGGCCGATCAGCGTGGACCCCAACTCCCAGTTTCTCTTCAGGAGCGCCAGCTTGTCATGATGATGACCAATATCGAAACGGTGCCCGGCAAGACCATATCGAGCTGCTTCGGGGTTGTCTCGGGCAGTACCGTTCGCACCAAACACGCCGGTCGCGACATCATGGCCGGTTTGAAGAACATCTTCGGCGGTGAGCTGCGTGGTTACACCGAGCTGCTCGGTGAATCCCGCGACGAGGCCATCCGGCGAATGCAGCAGCAGGCGAGCCAGCTCGGTGCAAACGCCATTGTCAATGTGCGTTTTTCAACAAGCTCGGT
Organism: uncultured Granulosicoccaceae bacterium; assembly: GCA_937941555.1. Taxonomy (GTDB): domain Bacteria; phylum Pseudomonadota; class Gammaproteobacteria; order CALCKW01; family CALCKW01; genus CALCKW01. Next base: position 2,736 of record CALDHJ010000278.1, read on the forward strand.
TGCGGCTGGCGCAGCCGAGATCTATGTCTACGGCACCGCTGTCGTCGTGGAGTAGCCAATGTCCCAACTTGCGATATTTGTCGTGTTGCTGGCCTTGGGCTACGGCTTTGGCCGCATGGCGGAAAGCCGCCACTACCGCTCGATCGTCGAACGAGAGCAGCGCCATGCGCGAATCTCGACGCTCACTCTACGCACACTGGAATCCGAGCCCGCTACAGTGCGCCGCACGCAATTGGTGTCCGGTAACGTGGTGATTTCGGTCGACTATTTCAAACGCGTTGCGGCGGGGCTGCGCGGGTTCTTCGGCGGCAATGTGCAAGCCTACGAGTCGCTCGTCGATCGGGCACGCCGCGAGGCGGTCCTGCGCCTCAAGGAAAGTTGCCCTGGGGCCGCGCACATCCTCAATCTGCGTGTGGAAACCTCGTCGATCTACAAAGGGCGTGGCAACGGCATCGGTTCGGTTGAAGTGCTCGCCTATGGCACAGCCGTTTATTTCGACGTTGAGTGAATGAAACTCAAGCCCGGTATCGAGTCACTCGACACGGACAACGTCAATGTCAGCCACACCTCGCCACTGCGCGAGTTTGCGATTCTGCTGGTGTCGGCCTTTGCGTTGTTGGCGCTGGTGTATGTGTTGTTGGGGTTGCTGATCGATCGCGCAGTCGACTGGATTGATCCGGCAACAGAAAAAGCGGTGTTCGGACAACTGTCGTCTGCGCTTGACGATGGCACTCCACCCACCAACGCCGAGGCGTCCCTGCAGGACTTGGTCAACCGCATACAGCAGTGTCTTGATCCAGGCTACCAGGTCGAAGTCGATCTGGTGGCAGAATCCGCACCGAATGCCTTTGCCTTGCCCGGCGGTCGAATGATCGTCACGCAGGGTCTGATCGACCAGATGGAATCTGAAAACGGCCTCGCTTTCGTGCTGGCGCACGAGCTGGGCCATTTCGCCAACCGCGACCACCTGCGTGGATTGGGGAGGGGTGTGGTGCTCGCCGCTCTGTCGTCGATCGTGCTCGGCACCGACTCCGGTCTCGATGCGGTGTTTGCACCGGCTTCAATGGCCGGGCAGGCGCGGTTCTCACGCGAGCGCGAGTCCGACGCCGATCGCGTCTCACTGGGGGCCCTGCAGTGTCACTATCAGCATGTCAGTGGTGCCGACGCGTTCTTCCGCGCGTTGAAGACGGCAGGGTATGGCGATGAGTCCGAGCCAGCGTATGTGCACTTTTTTGCAAGCCACCCGGATGTCGATTCGAGAATTGCGTCACTGAAGCGACTTTCTCGCGAGGCGGGATACGCCAGTGGACGCGAACGGCCGCTTCCCGAGGCGTTACAATAGCGAATCAGCACACCAAGAGACCGTCCGCATGAGCTACCGCGCTCCCGTACAAACGATTCGATGGGCACTGGATATCGCAGGCTATGCGACGGTGCAACAACAGTCCGCGTTCACCGAAGCATCTGACGACCTCGTCGATGCGGTACTGGAAGAAGCGGCGAAGTTTGCCGAGGGGGTGCTGGCACCAATCAACCACGACGGTGACAAACAGGGTGCGCGCTGGGATGACGGTGTCGTGCACACGCCCGATGGTTGGATCGAAGCCTACCAGCAGTTCTACGAGGCCGGCTGGATGCAGTTGTCCGCGAGTCCGGACCACGGAGGGCAGGGTTTGCCGTATTCCGTTGGGGCCTGCGTCAACGAGATGTGGAAATCGGCCAACATGGCGTTCAGCTTGTGCCCGTTGTTGAGTCACGGCGCGATCGAGGCGGTCGAATCACACGGATCGGATGCGCTCAAGTCGACCTATCTCGCCAAGATGATCGAGGGCCGCTGGACCGGCACCATGAATCTCACCGAGCCGCAAGCCGGCACGGACCTCGCGGCCTTGCGCAGTCGGGCAGAGCCAAACGGTGACCACTATCTGATCTCTGGACAGAAAATCTTCATCACCTACGGCGAGCACGAGATGGCGGAGAACATCTGCCACCTCGTGCTGGCTCGCCTGCCCGATGCGCCGGATGGCGTGCGTGGAATCTCCTTGTTTCTGGTGCCGAAGTTTCTCCCGGACGCCGAGGGCAATCCGGGTCAGCGCAATGACCTTCGGTGTGTGTCGATCGAGCACAAGCTCGGCATCCACGCCAGTCCGACCTGCGTGATGAGCTACGGCGATCAGGGCGGGGCTGTGGGATACCTGATCGGCCGCGAGAACGAGGGGCTGGCGTGCATGTTCACGATGATGAACGCCGCACGGCATGCCGTCGGGATGGAGGGTTACTCACTCTCCGAGAGGGCGTATCAGCACGCATTGGCCTACGCACGCGACCGGGTGCAGGGCCGGGCCATGCTTGCTGGTGCCAACGGCACGAACGGCATCATCAACCACCCGGACGTCCGCCGGATGCTGATGGACATGCGCGCGCAAACCGAGGCCATGCGCATGCTGGGACTGGAAGCTGCGGTCAGTTACGACATCGCGCGGCACGGCGACGACGAAAGCGCGCGCGCGCACCATGCCGTTCGGGGCGCCTTGCTGACTCCGATCGTCAAGGGCTGGTGTACCGAGACCGCCCAACGCGTGACCTACGACGGTGTGCAGATTCACGGCGGAATGGGTTTCGTTGAGGAAACCGGCGCTGCGCAGTATTACCGCGACGCACGGATCACTACGATCTACGAAGGCACGACCGGCATCCAGGCAAACGATCTGATCGGTCGGAAGTTTTCACGTGATGGCGGTGCGGCCTTTTTTGCGCTGCTGGACGAGGTCGAGTCGGTCTCGTTGCAGCTGACACAAGCCGGCGAAACGGCGCTGGCCCAGTTCGGGCAGCAGTTGCGCGAGGCTAGTGACGAGCTGAAGTCCCTTGCGTCGTGGCTGTTGGCAGAGGAGCGCGAGATGCACCATGCGCCGGCGGCGGCGGTGCCGTTCATGATGGCATCCGGCACAGTGCTTGGCGGCTGGATGCACGGTCGCTCTGCCTTGCGTGCCCAGGCGGCGTTGCAGGACGGCGGAGCCGATACGGAATTTCTCACCACACGCCTGGCGCTGGCGCGGTACTACGGATCGGTGACGCTTGGATCCGTGTTCGGGCTGGTGCAATCCGCCATGGGTCTTGGCGATGCCGTCGCGTTGTTGGACGAGGCGCAGATGTAAGGCGAGTCGGTCGGCCGTGTGTTCGAGTGCGCGGCCGCCTAGCGGTTGGTGCTGAATCCAAAGAGACGACACACGGCGCTGCTTGCGTGTGTCTGAGCCGGCCGGTTGCCTCCGGTGAAACGACTGATTGCGTCGGCGACGTGCTGTGTTAACACATCGCAATATGTGCGGATGCCCGTGCCGACGGATGCGGCTTGCGACCTATGGCATTGGCAGAGCGCGCATCTCGAGAGGGTGTGTGATGTGTGCGGCGGCATTTGAGCGTAATGGCTGTCGTGAGCAATTGTCCCGGCCTGGCCTGATGCCGCGAGCTGGGTACACCGTGTCTGTCGACATTCTGTGGGGCGTCTCGCCTCACGGGCTTCGCGCCTGATACGCCGCCTCATTGCGGGATTTCACAGTTGATCACGGTTCCTTAGCTGTATTATTCATGCCGCAAGGTGGCCGCTTTGCGGTGCCTTGGTAGATAGTTTTTTTGGACGCGACCAGACACCGGATGGGATTTTCAATGGAGCGTTGTTGTCAGTTTGGCGGCTGCCGGTACCTGGGTCTCTATACCGTGATTGGTCGGCAAGCTGATTTGCAGTGCCGGCTTCACCACTACCGACTGCAGCAACGCAAACTCCTCTATGCCTGATTTGAGTCAGGCAAACAGCGCGCGCGCCCGGCAGTCTGCGCACTGGTTTTAACTGTTGGTTCAGTCGTTCGTGCAAATCAGTGAGCACTTCGTTCTAGAAGAATTCGAATTCAGCCAGGTAGCGGTACGCCGGGGAATTGACAACCGGGTTCCCGAGATCAAATTGCCCAATGTGTGTCATCTGGTGACGTCAGTGTTGCAGCCGCTGCGCGACCGCCTGGGGGTTCCATTGGTCGTGACGAGTGGTTATCGCTGTCAACGTCTTAACCGCGAGGTGGCCGGGTCGCGAAACTCTGCACACACTCTCGGTCTCGCCGCCGACATCTGGATCGCCGAGGTCTCGCCTTACGACCTGACCGCCTGTATTGCCGAGTCCGACTTGCCATTTGATCTGGTGATGAACGAATTTGGCCGTTGGACGCACATCCAGGCGTGTCGGTTGGGCGAAGCGCCCAGACGCGAGGTGCTCACGGCGCACAAACTGGGCAACAACCACACGCGTTTGTCAGCCGGGAATCTGCCGGTCTCCGAAAGCCGTTCGCTGAGCTGAGCCCCGCTGCCCACAGGCTGCAAATGCGTGCCAGATCAAGTTTTGAAATCGCCCGACACGAAGCGCAGCGCCGTTTCGGCCAGAACGGCGCTGCCGACGGGCAGTGCGCTCTCGTTGACGTCGAACTCGGGGTGATGGTGGTAGCGATCGACGCCGTCGGCCGTTCGGGTGCCCAGTATCATCATGGCGCCGCGGCTTTCACGGGTCATGAAGGCGAAGTCCTCTGCGCCCATCATGAGCTTGCCCGAGCTGACACCCTCTTCACCGAGTTGGGCGGTGGCAACTTCGCGCATCCAGCCCACAACGCCGGGGTCGTTCCAGAGGCTGGGGTATCCGCGCTCGACGGTCATGTCGTAGTCGCCGCCGAGTGTCTGCGCGACGCGCAACGCGGATTCCACCTCGGCGAGCAGCTGTGCACGCACGGCGTCATCGACACTGCGCAAGGTGATGTCGAGCTCTATTGCGTCCGGGATCACGTTTGACGCCGAGCCGCCGGCCACACGGCCAACGGTGACGACGGCCGGCTGTGTCGGGTCGACCCAGCGGGAGACGATACCGTGCAGCGCGGTGAGCACCGGGGCGAGCAGGAAAACCGGATCGCGCGCGTAGTGTGGCGCTGCGCCGTGACCGCCAGTGCCACGCACCGTGGCATAGACGGTGTCGACATTAGCGAGCAGAAATCCCTCTTTGAGTTGCACCGTGCCGGCCTCGAGCGTGCTGTCGACGTGGAGTGCAATGACGGCGTCAAGATCTTCGATCGCACCGTCTTCGATCATCCGCGGCGCGCCGCTGATCCCCTCTGCGTCGGCTGCTTCTTCGGAGGGCTGGAACAGTAAGCGAATCTCACCGGGCAGCGTTTTGTCTGCGAGGAGATTGGCGACACCAAGCAGCATCGCGGTGTGGGCGTCATGGCCGCATGCGTGCATTTTGCCGTCGTGTTGCGATGTGTAAGGCGTCTCACGGGCTTCGACGATCGGTAGGGCGTCCATGTCTGCACGGATACCGATTTTCGGCCCGTTTCCCCGGCCCAGGCGCGCCACAATGCCGGTTCGACCGACACCGGTCTGGTGTTCGATACCGAGTGCCGTCAAGTGCTCTGACACGAGCGCGGCGGTCTTGTGCTCTTCGAAGCTCAGCTCCGGGTGTTGGTGAATCTGACGACGCAGATCGGTCAGGGTGTCACCCAGGGCTTTGGCGTGATCGAGCATGGCGTCGTCCTTTTGTTCGCAGTGGGGAGGTGGGTTGGGCGCTATCGAGCGTACTCGGCGGCGAGTTCGCGCCATTGGCGCACACACTCGCGCGCGGTGTCGGGGTTTTCTGTCAGACCGGGGTAGAGCGTGCTGAAGTGCTCGATGTCGCTGCCAAAGACGAGGCAGTTGATCGCGCGCTCACGCGACTTGTACAACCCGTGGCTGTGCCAGTAGTCGCTCAGGGGGCCGTCGAGCTTCTGGGACGCCCGCCCGAAGGCGTGGGTGTTTTCCAGCCACTGTTCACCACCATTGGGGAACTGGGAGACCATCAGCCAGGTGGCTACACGCTCGACGCCGGTGTCGTCTGCTTCGTCGTGGTGTCCCTGCAGGGCGTGGCCGAGCAGGTGGTAGAGCGTGTACTCGACCATGTCGAGCCCGCGTTTGAAGGCGTCACCGCGGGACTCTTCGAAGTTGTCCTGCGCGCGGGTGGCAGCGGCGAGATAGGTATAGGGCAGGACAATGGTCTGTGTCTCTGCCTGGTAGTCAGGCGTGCCGTCGGCCACCAGCCGAATCACGAGTCTCTCTGGCCAGTCGAGATCGACGCGATCGAGTGTGGCGGCGTCTTGAACAATGCCGCTCTGTTGCAGCGCAGAGGCGAAGAGCCGCTGTTCGTCGGTCTCGCTCGGCATCCACTCGACCGGGATGGCCGCCACGGCTGTCATGGCACTCGATGCGAGCGCCAACATGGCAATCAGTTTGGATTTGAACAGGGGACGCATGGGCGGCTCGTGAGATTTGGTTGTTGATGCCGCATGGTACCAATCCCGACCAACGCGGGCGACACGACTCGGCGGTCAGTGATCTGCCAACTATTATTGGAGAAGTGCCCGAACGCGACGACCCGAGATACTCCATGTCTGATCTTGCCCCGGTGCTCGACCGAATCGACGAGCAATTGCCCCAGTCGCTGGAGCGGCTGAACGCGTTGCTCAGAATCGAGAGTATCTCGACCGACTCCGCCTACGGTGCTGCGTGCCGCGAGGCGGCGGATTGGCTGGTCGAGACGCTTGGGGGGATGGGATTCGACGCCGAGCGTCACGACACGCCCGGCCATCCGATGGTGGTCGCTCAAGGCGGCGAGAAGCAGGGTGATTCGCCTCATCTGCTGTTCTATGGACACTATGACGTGCAGCCGGTGGATCCGCTCGAGTTGTGGTTGTCGCCGCCGTTCGACCCTCAAGTGGAGCAAACGCCGGACGGGCCGGTGATTCGGGCGCGCGGAGCGGCCGACGACAAAGGCCAGCTCATGACCTTTGTTGAAGCCTGTCGCGCCTACGTCGACGTACACGGTGCGTTGCCAACCCGATTGACCCTGTTTTTCGAAGGGGAGGAAGAGAGCAGTTCGCCGTCTCTGGTGCCCTTCCTGGAATCGCATCGAGAAGCCCTCAAAGCCGATCTCGCACTCGTATGCGACACCGGTATGTGGGACGCCGATACGCCAGCGATTACGACCATGTTGCGCGGTATGGTCACAGCGGAAGTCACGGTCGACGCGGCCGACATCGATTTGCACTCGGGCATGTACGGGGGGCCGGCGGCCAATCCGATACGCGTGTTGAGTCATGCCATCGCAGCCCTTCATGACGCCGAAGGGCGCGTGACCTTGACGGGATTCTACGATGGTGTGTCGCCACTCGACCCGTCATTGCTGGCGCAGTGGGAAGCGTTGGAGCATGACGCTGCCGAATTTCTGGGGGCAGTCGGGTTGGCTGAGCCGGCTGGTGAGCGCGGCTTCAGTGCGCTCGAACAGATCTGGTCGCGTCCGACACTCGAGATAAACGGGGTGTGGGGTGGCTACACCGGGGAGGGGTTCAAGACCGTACTGCCCGCGCAGGCCCACGCCAAGATCAGTTGCCGACTGGTTGGTGAGCAGGATCCGGCGCGGATCGGCCGGGCGCTCACAGCACATTTTCAACAAGCGATGCCCTCTGATTGCACCGCCACGGTTACGGTGCACCGTGGAGCCGGTGCCACGGTGATGCCGGTCGATTCCCCGATGTTTGAAAAAGCCCGCATTGCCCTCTCCGATGAGTGGCCCAAGCCCGCCGTATTCGCTGGATGTGGTGGATCGATTCCGGTGGTCGGCCATTTTCAGGACGTGCTCGCGATGGACAGTCTGTTGGTCGGATTCGGACTCGACGACGATGCTATCCACTCGCCCAACGAGAAATACAGTTTGCGGAGTTTTCAGAAAGGTATCCGCAGCTGGGCCCGTATCCTGTGCGCGCTCGCAGACTGAGTCAGGCCTGGGGCCGAGTTCCATGCTAGGTCGACGTTGGGCCAGCCTGTTGTTGCCGTTGCTCTGGGTGCCGGCCGTGACAGCCGATCCGGGTAGCTGTTTGCCGGGCTCAGGGTGCAAGGACGAAGTGAACTGGCTCGACCGGAGTCATTCGGCGTTGAGTGAGCGCACAGCCAAGCTTGCAAGCTCGCTGGATCGTTTTTTCGGTGTCGAAGACAGCGTGGCTGAGGCCGCCCGCAGTTTTTTGCGCGTGCGAATGAGCAGTGGGTACGATCACTTTGACGGTGCGGACGGCAAGGTATCGATCAAGGGCCAGTGGCATTTGCCTCGGGTTGATGAGCGCGTTGGGTTGGTGTTCGCAGACGGTGATTCACCCGATGACCTGGAAGCCAGCGCCGAAGAGTCGGGGCGTTCGGTCGGTTTGCGCTTTGAGCAGAGTGAACGAGAACGCCGCGGCCGATTCGGCCTGCGCGCGACACTGCGCTCTGGTGGCAAGCTCAGAACCGAGTTGCGGTATCGCTATGAGTTCGAGCCCTTCGCAAATGCTGTCCGCACTCGCAGCACCAGCGCACTGTGGTGGCAGGATGGCCGTGGGACGGGTGTGACTCTGGGCGGTGCGATAGAGAAATCACTAAGTGCGCGGCAGTTGGTGCGCTACAGCGCCCGTCTCGAGCGAGCAGAGGATTTCGACGGCACGCGTTGGCATCAGGGCCTTGCCTTGAACGCACGCTTGTCTTTGCGGGACGCGGCAGCATTTTTTCTGCGCTTCAACGGCGAGACGCGGCCGAGAGACTACTTGCAATCGGTTGCGTTTGGCGTGTTGTATCGTCGCCAGGTCTTTCGCCAATGGATGTTCGCGGAAATTGAACCGGTGTTCGACTGGCGCCGTGTTGCGTTCGAAGACGAGCGTGCGTTCTCACCGAGCCTGTTCCTCAGGCTGGAGTGGCAGCTGGGTGAACCTGTGCAACTCTGGAAAAGCTGAGTGTCCTCCACGCAGCGCCGTCCGGTTGGCACTGCGGCGGAGAAAAGATCACTTCTTGATCTGAATTTTCTCGATCTTGCCACCTGACTTCAGGTAAGCCTCAACCCACTTCGGCTTTCGGCCGCGACCTGTCCAGGTTTCTTTGGTGTTTTTAGGGTTGCGGTATTTGGGCGCGACTTTGCCACGTTTGGCGCCAGTCTTTTTCGCTGCGACCTTTTTACGCCGTCCCGGGCTCGCCTTGGCACCGGCCAATTCGGATAAATCAATACCTTCCGCTTTTGCCATCGCCTGCAGCTTTGCAAGCGCTTTCACGCGCTTTTGATCGGCTTTTGCACGCTTTGCAATTTGCGCTTCGATGTCTTTCAGGTATTTCTCCAATACCTCGGTAGAGAGTTTGCTGAAATTGGGTTTTCTCATGGAGTCGACCTGTCAGGGTGGTGGTAGATTTGCCGTGTGCCGGGGCACTAGACGTTCGATGCCACGACTTTCGACAAGACGACAGTATAACAAAGCCTTTTAAATGTCCCTTATTTGTTCGTATTAATTAACCAACTGGAAAAAATACAGAATGGGGCTGCTCCCAATGACCAGGGTTGAACAAGCGACTCTACGCGGGCTGGATAGCAAGCAAGGCGCGGACTCTGCAGCTATCGGGTTGAGCGTCTTGACACGCGTTGCTGCTTGCGGCTCAGGTGGCTTTTTCTGCTGACTGCCAGTCGTGGGATTTGGTAGCATTTCAGCTATTGCAGTCCCGTTTGAACAGTGGAGTAAGACCCGATGTCCGTTGGCATGATGCAAGACCATCCGTTGATAGTGTCCGCCGTACTCGATTTTGCCGAGCGCTGGTACCCGGATGTCGAAATCGTGTCTCGCACCGTCGAGGGCGATATGCACCGATACACCTACCGCGATGCCGCGGGCCGATCGCGGCAGCTTGCCAACGCCCTGGCGACTCTCGGTATCCGGAAAGGTGACAAGGTTGGAACGCTGGCGTGGAACGGTTTTCGACACCTGGAGTGCTACTACGCGATTGCCGGTTCCGGTGCGGTACTGCATACCGTGAACCCGCGCCTGTTTCCAGAGCAGATCGTCTACATCATCAACCACGGAGAAGACAAGGCACTGTTCGTCGATACCACTTTTCTGCCCTTGATCGAGTCGGTTCGCGATCAGCTTGGTAGCGTTGAGCACATCATCGTTATGTGCGATCGCGCGAATATGCCAAGCACGGATTTGGACGGTGTGCTGTGCTATGAAGAACTGCTCGCGGCCGAGAGTGACCACTACGTGTGGCCCGAGCTCGATGAACGTGCTGCGTCCGCGTTGTGCTACACGTCAGGCACAACTGGCAACCCCAAAGGGGTTTTGTATTCCCACCGTTCGATGGTGTTACACGCGATGGCGGAAGTCTCGCCGAACTCGATCGGCATGTGCGCATCCGACACGGCCTTGATCCTTGTGCCGCAGTTTCACGTGTTCGCCTGGGGCACGACCTTCGCCGCGCTCATGGGCGGAACCAAAATTGTCTATCCCGGCCCGCACATGGACGGTGATTCGATCTCGCGCCTTCTCAATGACGAGCAGTGCACCGTGTCGCTTGCCGTGCCAACGATCTGGATGATGTTGATGGCCTCGCTGAAAGCGTCTGGCGACAAATTGCCGCACCTGAATCGCGTGGTGATTGGCGGCTCAGCGTGCCCGGAAGCCATGATTCGAACCTTCCAGGACGACTACGATGTGCGGGTCCTGCATGCCTGGGGTATGACCGAAACCGGTCCGCTCGGCAGTATGTGTCATCTCGAGCCCAAGCACGGATCGCTCGACGATACCGACCAGATGGCTATCCGCTGCAAACAGGGAAAACCGGTGTACGGCATCGACTTGCGCATTGTCGATGAGTCGGGTGCACCGCTGCCGCACGATGGCGTCGCGTTCGGGCAGTTGCAGGTCAAGGGTCACTGGGTGACGGCCGGTTACTACCGCGCCGAGAACGACCAATCGGTCTCGGCCGACGGGTGGTTCAACACCGGCGACGTGGCGACGATCGATAGCGATGGCTACATGCAGATAACCGACCGCACCAAAGACGTGATCAAATCTGGCGGCGAGTGGATCAGCTCCATCGACCTCGAGAATATCGCTGTCGGCCATGCCGATATTGCAGAGGCAGCCGTGATTGCAGTGCCTCACCCGAAATGGGACGAGCGCCCGCTGGTGATTGCTGTGCGCAAGCCCGGCACAACGGTCAGCCGCGAGGATCTCCTCGAGCATATCGGGAGCGCAGTGGCACGCTGGCAGATTCCCGATGACGTCGTGTTTGTAGACGAGCTGCCGCACGGCGCAACCGGGAAGCTCAACAAGCTCGCGTTGCGGGAACAGTACGGCGATTACCGCCTACCGACCGTCTGACTGTTCTGCCCGGAAGCGATCGGAGGTCTCGATAGCGAGCGTCTAGCGTGTGTGGCGCATGGTATCCCAGAGGTCTTGCACACGGAATTTGAGATCCGCCGCAGGCATGAACCAGGGACGTCCGCGGTGCCAGAACCGGCCCTCGAACCGGGTGTGCGCAAACGCGGTCTCACCCTCTGGATCACCGAGTATTCGCATGGCAGCCTTGTGACCAAGGTAGGGTGCCATGGTGTTGCCGTTGCCTGAGTAGCCCATGGCGAGGTGCACTCCGTCGACGGTCCCGACGTGCGGTACCTGCGCGAAGCTGAAACCGGTGAAACCGCGCCAACTGTGGGTCAGTGCGACCGCACCAAGCTCCGGAAACACATCGCTGATGAGCTTTCGCAGTTGCGAGACGGCGAGGCGTTCGGACACCGGAAAGAGCGCCGCACGCCCCCCGAATACGAGTCGCTCGCCGTCGGGTGATGGGCGGAAGTAGCAGTGGCGCACCCGGGATTCGACGTAGACGCGCCCGGCGGGCATGAGATCACGCACACGGTTTTCGCCGAGGGGTTCGGTTGCGACGATGAAACTCGGCACGGGCACAATGCGCCGCTGAAGGGTGGGTAGGGCGGGCCCGCTGTAGCCGTTCGTGGCCGCGAGGACATTGCCTGCCAGGATGGCGCCGCGCGAGGTCTCGACACGTTGTTGATGCCCCTCGCGGCGAATCGCCTGCAGCTCCGTGAAGCTGTGTATGTCGGCGCCAGCGTCACGGGCGGCCTGCGCCAACCCGCGCGTGAATTTTGCCGGGTTGATTGCGCCGTGTGTCGGGAACACCGTGCCACCGCAATACAGGTCGGTCGCAATCTCGGCCTGTTGCTCGGCCCGCGGGACGGTGTGGGCGGCGAGCCCGATGCGCCGGTTGAGTCGGTCGGTGTCGCGCGCGGCAGCGTCGTACTCACGTTGCGTCCAGTTACCTCGAAATCGACCGACGGCTTGCCAATCGCACTCGATCGACTCGGAGTCGAGCAGGTCGTGGAAGAAATTCACCGAGTCGATGTGGGCTTCGCGCAGCAACCGCGTTGCGGTTTCCGCGCCGTATTGCGCGTCCAGCACGACAGCCGGCAAGCGGTGACCACCCCCAACCTGACCGCCGTTGCGGGAGCTTGCGCCGATGCCCGGCGGGCCGCGCTCGATGACCACGACGTGCTGTCCGGCGCGGGCGAGTGTACGCGCGGCACTCAGGCCGGTCAGTCCGGCCCCGACCACCACGACATCAGCGTGCGTCGGCAGGGGACGTTCATCGTTCAGCGGCGCAGGCTCGCCTGCAGCGGACCACCAGAAGGGGGTGTGTTCCATCGCAGCGGTCTCGGTTGGTATGGTGCCAACAGTGCTGAGGTTCGCAGGCGGGGTCAAGTCGGTGTTTGTCGTGCTCGGGTGCCTGTGTGACCATGCCGGCAATCCCCCTTGCGTGCGTTGCCATGGCCGATCCACTCAACCCGACACCTCGCACCCACCAACACGGCGATTTTGCACGCGAAGAGACCCGTCTTGCGCACCGCAACCACGGTGTGCTGCTCGAGTTGCTTCGACACGACCTGACCCCTGTGGGTGCGCACTACCTGCTCACCCACTTCGATGTGCCGTGGGTGCCCGATGCCGCAGACTGGCGTCTGGACATTGGCGGTTTGGTGGAACGCCCGGGTAGTGTGTCGCTGGCAGAACTGCAATCGCGTCCCTATGCCGAAGAGATTGTGACGCTGGAGTGTGCCGGCAACGGCCGCGCTTTGATCGAGCCGCGTTGGCAGAGCCAACCGTGGCACGATGAGGCGGTTGGCACAGCGGCTTGGGGTGGCACCTTGCTCGCGCCGCTGCTCGAAGAGCGGGGCCTTGGCGACGGGGTTGTCGATGTTGTGTTCGAGGGGTCTGATCGCGGAATCGATGGCGGCGTCGAGCATGCGTTTGCGCGCAGTCTGACACTGGATCAGATTCGCGAATCGGGCGTGTTGCTCGCGTGGTCGATGAATGGCCATCCGCTGCTGCCACAGCACGGCTTCCCGTTGCGGGTGATCGTGCCGGGGTGGTTCGGCATGGCGTCGGTCAAGTGGTTGTCGCGCATCACCTTGATCGATACGCCATTCGACGGCTACCAGCAGCGCAAAACCTACGTCTATCGGCAGGATGCCGCCGACGAGGGCGTACCGGTGCGCGGGCTCAAGGTGCGGGCCCTGATGGTGCCGCCGGGCATCCCGGATTGGTACAGTCGAACGCGCGTCGCCTTGCCTGAAGCGCAGCGGTTGTTCGGGCGAGCCTGGTCCGGGCACGGCGTACCCATTGAACGCGTTGAGGTGTCAGCGGATGGCGAGTGGCATGACGCCACGCTCGCAGCGCCCGTGGGGCGGTTTGCCTGGCGTGCCTGGCACTGGGACTGGCAGGCGACCCCGGGCCCGCACGAGCTGATGTGCCGTGCGACGGACGCGAACGGGCGAACGCAACCCATCGAGCCAGTCTGGGACACCGCCGGATTCGGCAACAACGCGTGTCAGCGGGTGTCGGTGTGGGTACGCGACACAGCGGCTGACACCTGATTCAATTCGGTTTTGACAGACTTGCAATAATCCGCGTTGTTTTGCGCTTATACTTTGGTTGCCTCCATCCAGGTGCAGCCGCGCTGCAACAAATTCCATGCGCCTTCCGGTGTCATTCATCGCTCTGATGATCTCTGTGGCTTTCCTGCAGTTGAGTTCGGGCGGGTTGTCGCCACTCGATGCCCTGAGCGGGCTGCAGGTCGGATTCAGTTCAACCCAGATCGGCCTGTTGGGGTCCGCACACTTTGTCGGGTTCTTTGTTGGCTGTTGGTGGTCTCCGCGGCTCATGGGGACAGTGGGGCATGCCCGGGCCTTTGCCACCTTCGCCGCCTGTGGGGCCATTGGCGCGATTGCCCACCCGCTCTGGATCGATGCATGGTTCTGGGCCGGGCTGCGGATCATGACCGGGCTCTGCGTTGCCGGCTGTTACACCATCATCGAAGCCTGGTTGCACGCCTCGGTCGACAACGCCACACGCGGTCGTGCGCTGGGCAGCTACCGCCTGGTAGATCTGAGCATGTCGATGCTCGCGCAGCTGCTGATCGGCGTCTTGCCGGCGGCGAGCTACGTCTCCTACAACCTGCTTGCGATCTTGTGTTGTGCGTCGTTGTTTCCGTTGATGGTGTCACGCGCACGGCAACCGGAATCGCCGGAGGCGCCGCGTTTGCGCCCGTTGAAGGCCTTTCGTCTCTCCCCACTCGGTGTGGCAGGAGTCGTTGTCGCCGGGCTGACGACCGGTTCGTTTCGCATGGTCGGTCCGGTCTACGGTCAACAAGTCGGGCTCGATGCCGGCCAGACAGGTCTGTTCCTTGCGGCCTTCGTGTTTGGCGGCGCACTGGCGCAGATTCCGGTGGGGTGGTTGGCCGATAAATTCGATCGGCGCTGGGTGCTGATCTGGTTGTCGTTGGCGGCGCTCTTGGCCTGCGCGATGACGGTCCTGTTCGGCACGGTCAACACGGCTCTGGTGTTCGCGCTCGCGGCGTTTTTCGGGTTGGTGACCTTTCCGATCTTCTCGGTCGCAAGTGCCCACGCCAATGATTTTGCAGGCGCTGATTTCATGATCGAACTCAGCGCGTCGCTGATGTTCTGGTATGGCATCGGCGCCATTGCCAGCCCCTTGCTGGCGTCGTCACTTATCGAGAACTACGGGCCCTCGGCGTTGTTCGTGTTCATCAGTCTGGCGCACATCGTTCTCGCGACTGTTGGCCTTGCACGCATGTTGGCGCGGCCTACCGCGACCACACGAACACCGTATCGTTACTTGCCACGCACCAGCTTCACGCTCGGCCGGTTGTTCAAACGCCGCGGCGGGCACTGACCCCGAGTCAGTTGGTGAGGCGCACCAGCTGTTTGCCGAAGTTGCCGCCTCGCAGCAGCTCGAGGAAAGCATCAGGCGCGTTTTCCAGTCCGTCGGCAATACTCTCGCGGTAGTTGATCTCGCCGTTCTTGACGGCGGGTCCGACGTCGCGCAGGAATTCGCCGAATCGCGCATAGTGATCGGTGATGATGAAACCCCGCACACTGAGACGGTTGACGAGAATGCTGCGCCACAACCGTGGCACCGCGAGGGCAGAGGAGAGATCGTCGGTCGCGTCGAACCCGGTTGCGCCGTTGTACCAACTGATCATGCCGCACACCGGGATTCGGCCAGCGACGTTCATGTTGGGGATGACCGCGTGCAGGGTCTTGCCGCCCACGTTTTCGTAGTAAATGTCCACGCCCTCGGGACAGGCGGCTTTGATGGCCTTGCCGAGGCTGCGCGCATCGGGGTGGGCGCGGTGATCGAGGCAGGCATCGAAGCCGAGAGTGTCTGTCGCGTAGGCGCATTTCTCGGCGCCGCCGGCGACGCCGACAACGCGCAGCCCGAGCCGCTTGCCGAGTTGGCCGACGAGCGATCCAACTGCACCGGTTGCCGCCGAGACCACCAGGCACTCGCCGGTGGTGGGGCGGCCGTGTTCGATCAAACCGATCCAGGCGGTGAAGCCGGGCATGCCGAGCACACCCAGCGCCGTCTGCACCGGTGCGATGTCCGGGTCGAGCTTGCGCACGGTATTGGCATCGGCGACGCCGTGGCTCTGCCAACCCAGCCGTCCTTCCACGATGTCGCCGGCGGCGAAACGGGGCGAGCGAGACTCGATGACGCGGGCGACGGTTCCGCCCTCCATGACGCCGCCGATGGGCACGGGTTCAGCGTAACTCGCCGCATCGTCCATGCGACCGCGCATGTACGGATCGAGCGACAGCCAGAGCACTTCACACAAGACCTGGCCGTCCTCCGGTTGCGGCATCTCGGCCTGTTCCAGGCGGAAATTGTCAACCGAGGGTTCTCCTTGCGGGCGGGAAGCGAGCACGACGCGTTGCATGGGACAGTCTCCGGAAGTATGCGGGCGGGGGATCAGGGGTGGTCGAGTGTCGCGAGCGCGTGGGTCGTATCGAGCCAGGCTTGCGCACGGTCCGGACCAACGGATTCGAAAGCTGCCCGCAGCATAGCACTCTGTGCTGCACTCAGTTGACGCTCCAGTTTCTGGCCTTTTTGGGTCAGTGTCAGGCGGCGGATGCGTTTGTCGCCGTCGTCGGTGGCTTGCTGAATCCAGTTTTCCTGCAACAGGCGTTTCAGGGGACCGGCGAGGGCTTG
>CALDHJ010000279.1 GCA_937941555.1 uncultured Granulosicoccaceae bacterium
GGATCATAGGTGTCGAAGCTGCTCAGCGTTTGCGCGTTGCACTCGGTTTGCCAGCGCGAATCGGGTACCACCGCCGAGACGCAGGGGTATTGATTGCGGTAGGCGGCTGTGGCCGCGTTGTCTTCGATAGCAATGGCGACCAGGCCGACGACAATGCCGTTCTGGCGCCCGACCAGATCGATTGCACCCTGCATGGTGCCGCCGGTTTCGATCCATTGATCGGCAAGCAAGACCCGGGTGCCGGGTGCGAACGCGGGCAGGCGCATTTCCATGTCCTGTGTGCGCCCCGAGTAGTTGCTGAACGACACTGAGTCGGTGTCGACGCAGAGCTTGCCGGCTTTGCGAATCGGCAGGAAGCCGACATTCGAGCGTGCGGCAAGCGCCGCGCCCAACACGAAACCCATTGCGTCGAGGCCCGCGACAACATCGTATTCGACGCCGTCGAGGTCGGCCATCAGGTCGTCGAGGAGATCGCAAAACGCGTGGTTGTTTATATAGATCGAGGTCGGGTCGAGCCAGGCGAATTTTGCGCCTTTGGTATTGGGCGCCATGAGGTTCAGATACCAGCGGTCGTCGCGTGGGCCTTTAGTCTGCTGCGTCATGCTGTGGTCCTTGTCCGATGTGCCGGGATATCCCCATGAGCGCAGCCAGGCGGTCGGGGTCGATGTCGTAGAAGTTGCCGGGGCGGTTGATGCCGGTTGCGACCATGAAGCAGTCGACATCGGCGTAGCGCAAAGCGTTGTCTGGCGAGATACCCGACGCGAGCGCGAGTGGGGTGTCGCCGATCGCGTCTCTGAAGGTGGTGATCTTGCCGAGATCCGCCTCTTCACCGGTGGCGACGCCGGAGGTGGTGACGACGTCCATCGCACCGACTGCCAGGCGCGCGGCGTCGGCGTAGTTTTCGGGCTGCACTTCGCGCTGTTTCTTGAAGCAGGTGCCACCAAAATACAAGCCGTTCCAGCTGCAGTCGGCGCGAATGGCTGCGATTTCGGCCGCTTCGGTGTTCTGGCCGTGTTCATCGATGCAGGCGTCGTCGGCCCAGTAGGCGTCAACATGGCAACCCTCGGCGTCGAGCTCGGCCAGCATCGGGAAGGCGACGCGGCCGGTCACGGCGAGAAAGTTGATGCCGATCCACAAAGACGGGTAGGCGCTGCGGGCAGCCCGGATGATGGGCAGAAAGCGTTCGGGTTCGAAGTCGTGGTTGATCAGAAAGCAACCCTGGGCGCCCGCACCAATCACCTCGCGCAGGTTGGCCAGGGTGCGGTTGATATCGAGGACGTGGATCACCGGCAGCACGACGGGACCGGTCGACTTGAAGTGGGCGTGGAAGGCGGTTCGGTTCATGGGGCCATCCTACCGAGGCGATTGAAATTTGCGAAATTTATTGTTCCAATCAATCGATTGGAATCATTTATAGGTGGCGCGTGGCAATCATCAATCTGCCGACGGATCTGCTGCGCACCTTTGTCACCGTCATTGAAGTGCGCAACTACACCCGGGCAGCCGAGTTGTTGTCACGTTCGCAGCCCGCCATCAGCCTGCAGATCAAGCGTCTCGAAGAGCTGCTCGGGTACAAACTGATCTTGCAATCGGGTCGTTCGATGGTGGTCAGCGAGCGTGGCGAGGCGCTGGCGATGCACGCGCGGCAGATACTGCAACTCAACGACCAGGCCCTGGGGCTGTTCGAGAGCCACGCCGCCGATGAAACCTTGCGGGTGGGTTTGCCACTCGACTACGCCGTGCGTTTGTTTCAACGCAAGCTCACATCACTGTGCACTGAACAGGGTGCGATGGACGTTCGAATTCGGTGCGATTTGTCATCGCATCTGCTCGAATCCCTGCTGCGTGATGAAATCGATATGGTGGTTGCACTCTTTCAGGGCAGCGACCAGCAGTTTCTGGTGCGCAGTTGGCGAGAGAATCCGTTCTGGGTCGGGCCAATGGGTCGGCTGCCTGAACCCGATTGCAACGTGCCCCTGGTCTCGCACCCGACCGGCTGTGTCTACCGCGAGCGCATGACTGACGCGTTGAAGCTCACACAGCGGGGCTGGGACAACGTCTTCATCAGCCCGTCCATCGAAGCGGTGCAGCAGGCCGTGTGCGATGGCCTCGGTTTTACCAGCCTCACAAGCTCGACCTTGCAATCCGGCATGCAGCGCATTGACGATGAGAATGTCCTGCCGGCTCTCGAGCCGTTGAAGATCGGCCTGTTCTACCGGCAGACTCGACTGGGTGCGGCGGGCAATCGGGTAGCCCGGGTTCTGATCGACACCATCGAGGGCGATCTGGGCACCCAGGCGACCTAGCGGGTGACCTCCCGGGCCATGGCGGCTTGGCGTGTTGTATTTACAGGCCTAATGGAATTATTTTTTTGATAAATTTCCGTTAGCGCGCGAAATTCTTTACGGTGAGCTTCAGACGGCCCCGCCACAGCGCAGCCCGACACCCGATCTACACAGCGGAGATACCCATGGCAGAGAAGACCCCGAAGCAGTTGAACCGACGCGATGTGTTGCGCATGGGTGGGGGGGCGATCCTGTCCGCGCCCTTCATCAGCCGTGCCTGGGCGAACACCACCGAGATCAACATGTTGGCCTGGTACGGCCACGGTGAGTCGGACATCGTCGGTGAGTTCGAAGCGGCCAACAACGTCAAGTTCGTGCCGAAATATTACGCGGGTGGCGACAACATGCTCGCGTTGATTGCGCAATCACCGCCGGGCACCTACGACCTGATTCTCTCGGACGCGGAATTCGTTCAGCAGCTGAACCTCGCAGGCTACATTGAAGAGCTGAACGCGGCCGACTACCCCTTCGACGACATGCTGCACGACGATTTCACGCAGTTCCCTGGCCACTGGAAAGATGGCAAGCTCTACTCGATGATGGTGCGTGGCGGCCACCTCGGTGTGTCCTACAACACCACTGCCGTCAGCGCCGAGGAAGCGACAAGCTACGACGCCTTCTGGAAGAAAGAGCTCGAGGGCAAGGTCGGCCACTTCGACTGGCACCTGCCAAGTCTCGGTATGATGAGCCTCAAGAACGGCAACGGCGCCAAGCTCTGGGATATCGACGACGCGGCGTGGCAGGCGGTGCAGGACACCACCATGAGCCTGCGCTCGCAGATCGGTGG
>CALDHJ010000280.1 GCA_937941555.1 uncultured Granulosicoccaceae bacterium
TATCGCGCCTACAGCGCAGGGACCGTCACTATGCCACCGGTCAGCCACATTGCGTTCCCGGACAACGACGGCGATTGCCACATCAAGACTGGCCATGTGCAGGGAGACCCGCATTTCGTGATCAAGGTGGCGACGGGATTCGCCCGCAATGCTGCCAAGGGCCTGCCGAGCGGCAACGGCGTGTCCCTTGTGTTGTCGGCGACCTCGGGCGAGGTCAAGGCGGTTCTGCACGACGAGATGCACCTCACCGACCTCCGCACCGCCGCCGGCAGCGCGGTGGCCACAGGCGCGCTGGCGCGACCCGACGCACGGCGTGTGTTGATTGTCGGCACCGGCGTGCAGACGCGCCACCAGGTCCACGCACACGCCGCTCTGCTCGGACCCGAGGCGCGTTTTCGCATCTGGGGACGGCGAACCGAAGCGGCACAGCAACGCGCGGCAGCGCTCGTGGACGAGACGGCCACCGACTTGTCGGTCGAGGCCACTGACGACCTCGAAGCGGCCTGTGCCTGGGCCGACATCATTGTCACCGTAACGGCCGCCACGGCGCCGCTGATTCAGGCGACGTGGATTCGCCCCGGCACCCACATCAACGCGGTTGGCGCCGACGCCCCGGGCAAACAGGAGCTCAGCGTTGAGGTGGTCGCGAATGCCGACTGTTGTATCGCCGACTCACGCGCGCAGTGCGTGGACCACGGCGAGCTCTCGCACGCAGTGGCTGCCGGGCATCTCTCGCCGGAGGCCATTGGTGAAATCGGGGAGCTGCTGATGGGGCGCTGCGGGGGGCGGCGCTCGGCCGACGACATCACGGTCGCCGACCTCACCGGGCTCGCGGTGCAGGACATCGCGATAGCCCGCATGGTGCTCGACAGCGCGCAGCGCGCCTGAGCACTCGTCGCCCAGAATCTACTTCAGGGTGTCGCGGATGTTGCGCGCGACTTCCTCGGCCGAGAGCGTGCCGTTGGTGGTGTGCAGGTGGCGCCCCTCGCCGTCAAAATACAAGAGCGTCACATGCGGCACGCCGAAACGGTCTTGGATCGCCTTGCCCTCGGGGGTTGTGATATCGGCGAGGCGGTAGTTGATGCCGTCGATATCTTCGAGCGCTTTCTCGGTTGCGCCTTTCAAGCGGCGACACAAACGGCAGCCGGGATCGTGGATCTGGACCACCGAGGGCACACCGTTGCCTACCACTGTCAGGTCGTGCAGGACGCGGTTGTTTTCATCGTAGGCCTGAATACCGGCAATGGCAAAGCCGCCGCCCGCCACCACCACGGCACCCTTGATCAGGTTGCGTCGATTGAGCATCGATCCTTTTCCGGCGGGTGCCGACGTGGCCTTGGCAATGCCCTTTTTCTTGCGTGCGCTCTTGCGGTTGGACATCGACTCTCTCCTGCGTGTTCATGAATGCGAAGGCCGCCTCCGGTTGACGGCCTTGATAGGCTTCTACAGCATCAATTGGTAACTGACCGGCACGTAGTGAAAGCGATCATCCGGCCGTGCCTCGACGTAACCAAGCCCGGGAAAGGGCATGTGGAACCCGACGAAGGGCACGCGGTCGGCCGCAAGCATGCCGAACAACGCCTTCCGCGTTTGCGCGGCGGCGGCCTTGTCCTGATCGAATTTGACTTCCCAATCCGGGAATCCGACAGACCACAGGTAGTGGTTTGCCGCGTCCGCGATCAGCATCAGCTGCTCGCCGCCGGACTCGAGGCGGTACGCCATGTGCCCGGGGGTGTGGCCGAAAGCCGCGTGCGCGGTGATGCCGGAGACCACACTGCCACCATCGCCCAGGAACGTCATATTCTCGGCAAAGGGACGAACCTTCTGGTCGAAGCGTTCATTGCCAAGCTTGGCCCAGGCGTCGTATTCCACCTGACCGGTGACGTAGCGCGCGTTGGCGAAGGTAGGCGAACCGTCTTCCATCAACAGGCCGCCAATGTGGTCACCGTGCATGTGCGTCAGCACCACAATCGTGACATCCGATGGTTGGATGCCGGCCGCAACAAGCGGTGCGGTGACCCCGGCGGCGTTGAGGCCGGTGTCGAACAGCACAACCTCATCACCCGCCCGAACCACAGTAGGCGTGAAAAAGAACTGGGCGATGTCGCTCGGCAGGAAATTCGCCGCGCTGACCGCGTCGAATTCATCGGCCGACACATTCATGCCGAAAATGTTCTGTGGGGATTCGACTGCGCGCGTGCCGGCGAGCAGGGTTGCCACCTCGAATTCACCTACCGTGAAGCCGTGCTTGATGGCGTTGGGTGCGGCATGACCATCGGCCAATGCGGTCTGCGAGCCGATACCGGCCGCGAGCGCGCCGACGGTTGCGCTTTTGATCAATGTGCGGCGACTGAGCCCGCTGCCACATTCCTGCGTGGGTTTTCGATCCATGTTGCCTCCTGTCAGATCATCGAATGCGCGGTCCAACCGCTGATCTGGTAGAGGACACGTCGGTGCCGCGATGGTTCCCGGCAGGGGGCGTGGTTTGTGGGAGCGACGCCTGATATTGGAGAGGAGGGTTGGCGTGCGGCCCGCTGAGCGCGGGCCACACTGAGTGCTAGGCGTCCTACTCGCTCACGGCAAAGCACATGAAGAGGCCGGCGCCGCCGGTCTTCTTGAGATCATCCTGCGAGCAGCCGCGGCTGTTGTGGGCGGCGTTCCAGGAGATATTGCCGCCACCGTGGCGATCGTGGTGGCCGACTGTCGCACTGCCCGCACCTGAGCTTGTCCAGTTGCTGCAGGTTCGGTCTTCAGCGACACGCGGGAAGTAGGCTGTGCCATCGCTCTGGGTGCCGGTCAGGATGTCGTGCTCGTTGGGGGAGTCGCCGCGGCCTTTGATCAGATTTCCATTCTCATCTAGCGCCGTGGATTTGACGATGTTGGGATTGAGGTGAAGCTGGTCGAGATCCTTGGCGATGAGCTCGCCTTTGGCGTTGTGCCAAGGCCCGGGCCCGATGCGGTCGCGTGCGGATATCCCCCGCTTGCCCTCTTCCTGAGTGCTGAGGTAGGCGCGCCACGTCTTGCCGGTCGATCCGGCATCAGCTGCCAGGGTTGCGCAGTGCGCATCGGCACCCGTAAGCCCACCGAGATCACCACCGCGGCCACTGCCGACGCTGGTGATGAAGAAGCTCATGTCGCTGTCGTTCGCGAACGCAAAGGGCGTGGAGACCGCGAAAAGCGGTACCGCTAAGAACGCGGCGTGAAGGAGGCTGTGCATGGCTGGAGTCCCTGACGTTGAAAGTCCCGAGAGTATTTGACGCCGAACCGCTGTCCTCAAGGCATCCCCGATGACTTCTTCACGGACGGCATTGGTGCGCAACGAGACGGCCAAACGATAAAAATAAAAGCCTTTGTTTTTATTCGCAAAAAATGCCATTCTGCCGTTCAAGAAGCATGAATGGATACGCGAATGAAGCGCACAGAAGAGCAGATTCTGCTGTGTGTGGCGGCACTCAGCGTGGTGCTGGTCGCGGCGCACACGCACGAGTCGTCCGGCTTCTCGACACCGCTCTACACCTATCTCTACACCGTGATCCGTATCGGTGTCGGGTGCCTGCTGTTCCTCGGTGCGCGGGCGTGGATCGAGAGCCTCTGGGCCTCCGGCAGCACGCTCGCGGTGACGGTCGCCGCCATTGCCGCCAGCCATATTCCCTACGTCCTCTCGGTGACGGCGCTCGACATCGCGGTCGGCATGCCCGAACTCGGTTTGGTGACTGGCCAGATCAACGAAGCCCCGCGCTCGACTGCGCTGCTGTGGGAGTTGCTCTACCTCGCCGACAACCACATCGGCGTGTGCCTGCTGCTCGCCCTGCCACGCTGGCTGTCTGCTACAGCCACCGAGCCAGCCGATACGGACATCACAGCATCATCAGAACCGCCACCAACGCTGCTGTCGGTTATCGACCCACCGTTGCAGGGCGAGGTGTTGTGGGTTGAAGCCCAGGAACACTATGTGCGCGTCACAACATCAACCGAGTCGCGTCTGGTGCTGGCGCGGTTTTCCGACATCGTGCGTGAGCTCCCCGACAGCGCTGGACTCCAGGTGCACCGTTCGCACTGGGTCGCCCGCGAGGCGATCGCCGACCTCAAACGATCAGGCCAGAACGTCACCCTCACGCTGTCGACGGGCGACACGGTGCCGGTCAGCCGTTCGTTTCGGCAGCGGGTCGAATCCGTTCTCGAATTGTCCTCAGCGTGAAAACAGCGACCACCCTGTCGTTGGGGCTCAACATACTGGTTCTGATTCCGGTGTGCTTCGGGCTTTGGAGCAACGCACCCTGGGCGAGCGAGAGCTACGGCACCGACGGCGTGGCACGCGGCATTCTGCTTGCGGTCTACGCGAGCATTCTCATCGCCTCGATCGGTTTGATGATCAAACCGCTGCCCTCCGCCGTGTGCACACTGCTCGCACTGCAAGTGGCCTACAAGCTGCTGTCACCGCTGGCCGCAGGCACCCTCAGCAACCCGGTCATCCTCAGCAACCTCGGCATTGCCGGTGTACACCTCATCACACTGGCGGTCATCGGTCGCGTACTCTGGCGCTGATCGCGGCGGCACTATCAGGGCACCAACACGATCGCACCGCCTCCAGTCCCAGATTCGAGCTGGCCATGGGCCCCGGCCGCGTCGCGCAAGGCGTAGGGCTGGCTCGCAGCCGTGTCGAGCACGCCGTCGCTGAAAGCGGCAAGCGCGGCCTCGGCCATCGCCTGGTAGCGGGTCGTGTCGGCACAGTAGTGGAACAGGATCGGCCGCGACACGGTCAGCGATTTTGCTGCGAGCGTGGTCATCAGGAGCGGATCGACCGGCCCAGATGACTGGCCGAAGTTAATCAGGTGGCCACAGGGTTTGAGCACATCCAGCGAACCTGAAAAGGTGTCGGCCCCAACCGAATCGAACACCGCGTCCACGCCTGCACCGTCCGTGAGTGCTGCCACCGCTTCGGTGAAATCCTGCTCGCGATACAACACCGTCTCATCACACCCGCAGGCACGCGCCTGATCCGCTTTTTCGGCTGAGCCCACCGTCCCGATCACGCGCGCGCCGAGGTGGGATGCCCACTGGCACAACAACCGCCCGACACCGCCGGCCGCCGCGTGCACCAGCACAGTGTGATCAGCGCGCACGGCAAACACCTGTCGCACCAGCATGTCGACCGTCATCGCGCGCAGCAGGTTCGACGCGGCGGTGGCGTCCGACACGCTGTCGGGCAAGCGCACCGCGAGCCCGGCGTCGAGCAGGCGATGAGACGCGTAGGCGCCGTAGGCCGCGGTGACATACGCAACCCTGTCCCCCACTGACACCTGATCGACACCCGCACCCACGGCGTCAACCACCCCGGCCGCTTCACACCCCGGCACCCCGGGCAGGGACAAGGTCTTGTACAGACCCGAGCGCACGTACACGTCGTGGTAGTTCACGCCGACGGCGGTTTGCCGCAGCCGAATTTCCCCCGGCCCCGGCGCATCGACCGCCACAGTCTCCGAGACCAACACCTCGGCGCCGCCGTACTCGCGGATTACAATGGCTTCTGGCATCACGCATATCCTCTTGGAATTACAGTTTCGGGTCCGGGTTTTCGGTGTTGCCACCACCCTGCTGCAACAGCAGATAGTGCATGGTCGACGCCGCTTGCCGAAACACCATGGCCTCCTGATACTCGGGGTCGTTGTACCACGCCTCGACGTCAGCCTGGCTCGGAAACTCCAATATCACCAGACGGCCCTCGTAGGCCTCGCCCTCGACACAGGTATAGGGCTCCCCGCGCGTGAGGAAGCGACCGCCGTACTTCTTCACCAAGGGTGGGGTGCGGTCGGTGTATTGCCGGTAGGTGTCCGGATCGTTGATGGTCATCATCGAGACAACGTAAGCGGGCATGGTGTGTTCCTGAGGTGGGTGGGTCAAACACCGGGTTCCGGTGCATCCGTGTATTCGATGCCGTCCTGAACAAACAACAGCTCCATGGTGGAAGCGGCCTCGCGCAAGGCCGCGACCTCACGGTAGCCAGGGTCGGCAAAAAAGGCCTTGGCGTGCTCGACACTCGGCCAGACCGAGACCACCGTGCGCGCGTCCGAATGGGTGCCTTCAAGGCAGGTCAGCGGGCCACCGCGTGTGAGGTAGCGCCCGCCGTACTTCTCCACAAAGGGTGGGGCCAGACGCGCGTACTCACGCAAGGCGTCCGGGTCGTGAACGGTCATCTGGGCAACCACATAGGCCGGCATATTGCTCTCCTCGGATGCAGTGGTGGAGTGTATTCAGGTCGCCCTGCCACGGGCAATGCGTTGTTCCGCGCGCGCATCGGCAACATCAGAACTCGGTCGACCGCTCGCTTTCGCCTCTTCGAGGATGGACAGGATCGTGTCGAAAAGCCCGTCGATGCGTACCAGAGCTTGCTCGCGTGTCAGGTCATTGAGAATCGCGGTTGACGCGCCCATCATGCCGCCAGCGTTGACAACGTAGTCCGGCACGTAGGCGATACCGCGCCGCGCGAGCTCGGCCCCGTGACGGGGTTCGACCAACTGGTTGTTGGCCAACCCACACACTGCCCGTGCTTGTATTTCAAGCAGGGTTTCGTCCGAAATCACGCCACCGAGTGCGCAAGGTACAAACACGTCAACAGCCGCGGCGTGAATCGCCTCCGGGTCGAGCGGTGTCGCCCGGTAGCGTGAGACTGCGTCACGAACCCGTTCTTCACACACGTCCGACACCACAAGCTCGGCACCCGCTTCAAAGAGCTGCCGCGCCAGATCCCCGCCGGTCTGACCGAGACCCTGAATAGCAAACCGCCTGCCCCGCAGATCGTCACTGCCCCAGAGGAACTCGGCCACCGCGCGCAGCCCGACAAACCCGCCGCGGGAGGTGAAGAACGACGGGTTGAAGCCCGGCTCGTAGGCCGAGGCCCGCGCAAAGACGTAGTCGCAGCCCTCGGCGAGCACATCGGCATCCTCGGGACCCACACCCACATCAATCGCTGTCCAATAGCGGCCGTGCAACGCCTGCACGTGCGCAGAAAACGCCCTCAACAGATCGGCTTTATGCGGCGTAGTGGGATCGGCGATGATCACACACTTGCCGCCACCAAGCGGCAGGCCAGCGACAGCGTTCTTGTAACTCATGCCCTGCGACAGGCGCAACACGTCGGCGAGCGCGTCGTCTTCATTCGCATAGGGGTGCATCCGACAGCCGCCAGCGGCCGGCCCCAATGCCGTCGAGTGAATCGCGATGATGGCGCGCAGGCCCACCGAGGGGTCTGAGCAGAAGAGCACCTGCTCGTGGTCTTGGTAGGCGGCGTGATGGAAGACGGTCATGGCGGCGCTCACTCGATGGCTGCCCCAGCTTACGCCACCTTAAACGAGCGTTACCTCGCCAATAACGTCTGCAAGAGCGGTATTCTTGGCGGATTCAACTCTCTTACAGGCCCCGAATAGTGATTTCCTCTAAGTCCACCCTTGACCCAATTGACCGCAAGCTCATCTCGATCCTGCAAGCCGACGCGCGCGTTTCCAATGTTGACCTAGCGGCCCAGGTCGGTCTCTCCCCGACGCCCTGCAGCCGACGGGTCAAACGGCTCGAGGATCTCGGCGTGATTACCGGGTACGGCGCGCGTGTCAACCAAGCCGCACTCGGCAACGGCATCAGCGTCCTGATTGCGGTCCGGCTGCTGGAGTCGCCGCTGCCCGTGCTCGACGCCTTCATCGAGGCCGTCAAGGCCTCACCTGAAATCACCAAATGCCAACTCGTGACTGGGGAACTCGATTACATCCTGACCGTGCGCACGACGGATGTGGACGCCTTGCGCGAGTGGGTCCTGACCGAACTCAAGCGTATCCCGCACGTGGCCGAGACCTCGACCATGTTGATTCTCGACACGGTCAAGTCAGTCGAGTGAATCTTATATCAGGCCTGACACCAGTCAGGTCACTGTAAACTGCCCCATCATGCCGCGGTCTTCGTGTTCGAGGATGTGGCAGTGGTACATGTAGGGGTGCGCCTCGCTCGCGGTATGGTCGAAACGCACCACGAATTCGGTCCAGCCGTCGTCGTCGAGCACAGCGGTGTCTTTCCAACCGCGCTGGTCGTCGGGTGCCGCCTCGCCTTCGATCTTGTCGATCAGGAACGAGCAGCCGTGCACGTGAAACGGGTGCACCCCCTGATTCGAGAGCAAGCGCCAGCGTTCCCACTGCCCGCGTTCGACCCGCTCGTTTATCACACCCATGTCCATGACCGCGCCGTTTATGGTCATATCTGCCTTTTGTATCGCATGGCCGTCGTGCCCGGTGTGCATGCCGCCGTCGTGGTCCATGTCGAGGATGAAATCGCGCGTGCGCACGATTTCCGATTCCGCCGGGCGCGTGATTGTCGCAAGCGTCTCGGGCAAGGCTGCCGTGTTGGCGGGCAGTTCCGGGTCCGGCACCAGGGTCAGCGTCGGCTGTGGCAGGGGTTTGTCACCGCCGCCGAACAGGTTCATCAGCCCGCTGAGAATGCCTTCGCCCTCTTCGTCCCACTCGTCTTCGAAGAGGGTCAGCAACCCCGCCGACGCCCCGTCCGAGAGATCGACGATGATCTCGCAGCGCTCGCCCGGCGCCATCTCCATCGTCGTCATCGGCACCGGTCGCTCCATCAGGCCACCGTCGGTCGCGACCTTGTGGAACGTGCGGTTGTCGGCAAAGGTCAGGATGTAGAACCGCGCATTCGCGCCATTGAGCAAACGCAACCGCACCTTGCCGGCCGGCACGATGGCGGTCGGCGCGACCGCGCCGTTGATGATCACCGTCTCACCGAGCCAGCCATCATCGCCTGCGTCGTTGAGTGAATAGACGAACTGTCCGTCAGCGTCGAAGGTGCGGTCCTGGATGATCACGGGCAAGTCGTCAACGCCGTAGCGACTCGGCAGACCGAGCGCGTCGGATTCATCGTCGTCGATGATGATCATGCCCGCGAGCCCCCGGTACACCTGGCTACCGGTGGCCCCGTGCGTGTGTGAGTGGTACCAACAGGTTGCCGCCGGCTGCACGATCTCGAGCGTGGGTTGCCAGATCTCGCCCGGCGCCATCGCAAGCTGCGGCCCGCCGTCGACGTCGCCCGGCACGTGCAGCCCGTGGCCGTGCACAGCCACCGCCTCATCGAGCGTGTTGGTGTAGTGCAGCGTGAGCGCCGTGTCGCGGCGCGCACGGATCGTCGGGCCGAGGTAGTTCTGGCTGAAGCCGAGTGTCGGCGTCATGACACCCGGCCGGAACGCCCACTCCCCCGCACGGATCTGCAGGTTCACCGAGTCGCCGCCGCGGCCGTCGGCCAGAGCCGGAATCGGCAGCCGCGTCGGCGCGCCAGCAGCCCACGCCGGGTGGAACAACGCGGGGCTCATGG
This sequence comes from uncultured Granulosicoccaceae bacterium, assembly GCA_937941555.1. Taxonomy (GTDB): domain Bacteria; phylum Pseudomonadota; class Gammaproteobacteria; order CALCKW01; family CALCKW01; genus CALCKW01. The sequence continues at coordinate 9,361 of CALDHJ010000280.1, forward strand.
CGGCCGATGCAAACAGCACCGAACTGCCGGTCAGAAAGTGACGACGGGAAAGGGTGTGAGACATGGTGGGCTCCGCGTGACCGCAACGGGGTGTAGGGAGCCGAGAATCGACCCGATCGCGACCACTGTCCATCCGGCCAATGGCCGATTGGCGCCAGCGCGCCCCACGGCACTCTCACACGGCGGTATCAGGCATATGTCTGATGAGCGCTGCCCCACCGAATCCTACACTTACCGACTACCCACCAACCCCGAAGGCCCATGGACCATATCCCCTTCAAGCACGCTGTCTTTGCGGTTTTCGTGCTGATCGTCTTCGGCACCAGCGCCATCGAAATCGTCTCGGAATTCGCCGCCGGTGAGACCCTGCACTCAATGGGCGACGACCTCGCGCGCTTCGCGCTCAGCGCTGTCGTACTTGCGCTCTTCGTGCACGGCCATTTCGCACAGCGCAAGGCACTGGGCGAGTTGCGCGGCCAGCTCAGCAAGGCGCGCGGTCAACTCGCGCAGATCGACGCCAAATCGCAGAACCTCGCCAACCAGTACCGCGGCGTCATGCAGAAACAGTTCGACGCCTGGCAACTGACCGCAAGCGAGCAGGACGTCGTGATCGGCCTGCTCAAGGGCCTCTCATTCCGAGAGATTGCC
>CALDHJ010000281.1 GCA_937941555.1 uncultured Granulosicoccaceae bacterium
GGCAATGAGCCGGTTCGCAAAAGCCCGCCGGTTGATCGAAGGCAACGCAGACCGATTCCCTTTCATGGCGACGGCCTGCGCCTCGGTCTGCCCAATGACAGCAGATCGGATCGGCCAGTGCTTTTCCGCAGTGACGGATCGCGGCGTTCGCACGTTCGCGTTTCGCCGGGAGCGGGAGCGCAACTTGTTCGTCAGCAGAGTCGAGAGCGCCGAAAATGTCGGCTGAGTACCACGCCGCCTGCACGGGCAAGCACAAGTACGAGACGCCGCAGGAAGCCGAGCGGCAGGTGCGCCGGGTGAGCGCCAGACGCAAGCGGAACGTCAAGACCCGTGGACCGGCGAACTCGTACAAGTGCTCTCATTGCGGGTACTGGCACGTCGGCAGCACAAATAAACTCAAGAAATAGTTGACAGGTTTGATGGACTACGCCACATGCAGATTAAGGAAGTACCAGCGCAAGAAAGATCGAGCGCGCGGTAAGGCCGACAAGTGGGAAAGAATCGCAATGCTGTACTGGCGTTATTGGTTCAAGGTCCATGCTCAACACGAGAACATTTGGGAAGACGAGCAATGAGAAAAATCCGCAACCTCTTTCGCCGGTTCAAGACCATGCACGAGACAGCACCTTATCTGGTGATCTCGCGATCTGGTCAGGCGACTCCGAACCCGAGCGTCAACCTTGGCCTGCACAGTACGCGCGGCGCGATTGGTCTGATGACTCGGCCTGACACAAACCCCGGCCATGCTCATATCGAGATGCACGCCCGCACCATGGCCCGGATTTCATGCCTGCCATTGCTCGACGCGCGCGACCCGGATGACCGGAAGCAGATCGTCGTCGGATGAGATGCCAGCTGTTCGAGGCAGACATAGACAAATGGCTCAAGGTCAATTTTGGTATCTTGGGCGAGTGGGATGACCTGCCGCCACTATTCCCCGAGAAACCGAAGAAACAAGGATTGAAACATGAGCACCGAATATGACTACGATGCCGCCCGCGAATACGCGGTTGTCGGGAGCGGTCTCAAAGCGCCCTCAAGCAATTGGGTTGACATCAAATGCCCTTTCTGCGGGACCACGAGTCGCGCCTTCATCTGGAGTCTTAGCGGTGGCGGGAAGAAATGCGTCAACAAGAAATGCGGTGCGAAGCATAACTCGACCGGCTCAACCTCCCCGGTGAAAACCAAATGATCGACAAAAGCCGCATAGCAGCCCGCATACGCGCGCTCAGGGCCAAGACGGTCGAGAACGGGTGTACAGAGGAGGAAGCAGCCGCAGCAGCCGCTATGGTGGCCTCCATGCTCGCTAAGTACAACATGACCGCCGAGGAGAGCGACGTTCGTGAGAACGAGTTCGCCAAAGAGGAGGTCGTTGTCGATGACCCGGTTGGTGAACGCCTTTGGAAGATCGCCGACGGGATCGCCCACATGATCGACGTGCGCTATTGGGCCAGCCGCCCCGGTGAGCAGCCGAGCGTCACGTTCTTCGGGTTCGATCACGAGGTCGAGATCGCCGCCTATTTGCTGGACATCTGCCGGAACGCGATGACAACCAAGCAGGCCGAGGAAGAGTTCAAGGGTCGCCTACACCGTCCGAGCGTGCGCCGCCGCAACATCGGGGCGTTCCTCGACGGCATGGCCGACCGCCTACGCGAACGGATCAGGGAACTCAAACCAGAGACTCCGACCGGGACAGGACTCATTGTGCTGCGGAACCAACTGATCGACGCGGAACTAGCGAACGAGGGAATCGAACTGAACAATCGAGCCAGCCGCGCCAGCCGCGATCTCGAAGCCGGGTACGGCGACGGCCAGAGGGCAGCCGATGGCGTTGCGCTCAATCGGGGCGTCCGTGGACCGGGAACAGAGGACACACTGAGGATCGGACGATGATTGATTATCCCGAATACCAGCCAAGGGTCCACATGCACGCCGATCAGAGCGCGCACAGGCACGGGCCAAACAACGACCGCCGGTACTCTGACACGCTTTGCAAGTACAACGGCAAGGCTAAACGGATCACGGAAAACCCGGATGAGGTTACGTGCAAGACCTGCCTCAAAAAGATCGCGGCGATGAGGCCTGAGAATCGACCGAGGCCGACTCGCTACCGCGTGCTCAAACGCCTATTCCGAAAGCCGGTGCTCGTGCTCCAAGTACGAATCACTGAGCGGCGGCCCGGTTACTGTCAGGCCAATGGCATTGACTTTTACACCTACAAATACTGGCGCGACGTGCGCCCCGAAGAAATGATTAACGGAGAATTGAAATGCTGATTATCCCCGAGATCGAAACGGTAGTGATCCTGCCGCCGCGCACCGGCAGCGGCAGCCTGTATCGAGCAGTGCTTGCGGCCTATCCGTTTTCGTTCATGCCGTACCGGCACATGGAGGCCGACGGAGTGCCTTTCGGCTACGACCGATATGAACGAGTCGGCGTGCTGCGTCACCCGGTCTCACGGTTGTTCAGCCTGTTCAAATACCTCAAGACCTTCGGTGACGATCACCAAGCGCACGGCCACATGGAGAACTACTATCGGTCGCGCAAAGAGAGCGTGGCTGGTTTGTCGTTCGAGGAATGGGTTCTGACGAATCGGTTGCCCTTCTCGGTCCATGTTGACGACCTCGGTGCTGTCCGACCTCTGTTCATGCAAAACCATATGATGCCCGAGAACACAAAATCGCAGCACTACTATCTGCGGCCCGATCTCGGCGTCGAGATTGTCCCGTACACGCAGGACGGCAGCGCGATCTCGAAACGACTCGGAATTGAGATCGGCCACACGAACAATGTGACGCGCGGCAACGGCATGACCGAAGCCGTGAACTTCACGGACGCCCTGCATGAGCACATGATGCAGTTCCACGCTTGGGATATGCGCGAATGCAGCAACAGGGGC
>CALDHJ010000282.1 GCA_937941555.1 uncultured Granulosicoccaceae bacterium
GTTGAGCTCGGCGACCACACGCGGTGACCACTGTTCGGAAAACAAGCCGAATTTCTCGTTCAGGTTGACGGTGTTGGGCAGCATGGTCACTCCGGTTCAGGGGCCTTCCGTGCATTATCCCCTGAATCGCCCACATTCCTCGAGGAAGGGCAGCCGCGCACGCTGGCTCGCTAGCGTGCCGGTGTCGATGCAGGCGCTCAGACTCTCGGAGTCCGCGCCCGCCCGAGCGAGAAATTCGCCGTCGGCCGAGACGATGCAACTCTCCCCGAGGTAGCGCTCGCCCCGCTCCTCACCTGCGTGATTGGCGTAGGCGATGAACACCGTGTTCTCGAAGGCTCTGGACGGCACCACCTTGCGCGCCACCACCGGCCACTCCTCCGCGAGGGCGGTCGGCACCAGAATCAATTCCGCACCCGACAACCCGCAAGCGCGCACCGCCTCCGGAAACTCGACTTCGTAGCAGACCAGCAGGGTGACGGAGACGCCACAGATCACGACAGTCTCGGGTGCCACCTCGCCAGGTTTGAAACACCCGGCCTCGAAGCCCGGGGGCAATATCCGTTTGCGGTGGCGCAAGACACAGTTGCCGTTCGAGTCGATCACACAGGCGCTGTTGTACAGGCCGTCCGGTCGCCTTTCGGGGTATCCGAACGCGATGGCCATGCCGTGCCTCACTGCAAGCGCGGCCACGGCGCCCACAGCGCGTTCGTGTTCGTCTGCCACAGCGGCTATCGCCGCTTCGCCCGCGTAATACCCGCTGAGAAACAACTCGGGCAACAGCGCGAGGTCGATGCCCTCAGCTGCGGCACATCGGGCGCCGAGCCAGTCGAGTCGCGCCTGCAGGCCGACGAGCTCCGCCGGTGATTGCCAGAGGGCGAGGCGTAGTTCAGCCACGACTGAGCAGGATCTCGCGCGGGTAGTCGGTCAGGTACTCGCAGCCGGTCTCCGTCACCACGATCGAATCGCCGATGCGACCCGCGGTCTGGCCGTCGACCGAAATGCCGCCATCCACCGCAAAGGTCATCCCCGCTTGCAGCACGGTTGTGTCGCCGTGTTTGAGTTCGGGTGTCTCGAGGTAGGCGACTCCGATCGAACGCCCCGTGCGGTAGCCGGTGGCGAAGCCGCGCTCGGCGTAGACCGCGTCGGCCGCCTGGGCAATCGACTCGGCTGTGACGCCGGGGCGGATGGCGGCAATCGCCGCCTGCTGCGCGTCGATGGCGGCCTGCTGCACAGCCGCATCCTCATCGCGCACATCGCCGATGTGGAACATGCGATCGAAACCGAGCTTGTATTGTTTGAACTGGGCCATGTTGCAGAAACAGAAATACACCGGGTCGAACCGCGCATAGGGTTTGACACTCGCGCGGCGGTGCACCATCGAGGTCTGCGAGCCGCTCTGCAGTATCTGCAGGTTGTGAATCATCGGTGAGACAAATGCCTCCCACCCGGAGTCGGTCAGAAACTGCGCGGCCCGGCGCGATCCGGCATTGATAACCGCCAGCGCCGACTCGTATTCCGGCACCCCTTCGGCGAGCGAGTCGTGCGCGGCCTGCATCATCGCGCCGGCAATCTCGCCGGCCTGCCGCATCACCGCAATCTCTTCCGGTGTCTTGATCTGGCGCATGGCGCCGAGCACGGGCGAGAGATCGACCAGCGTCGCGTCGGGCAGTTGGTCTTCGAACCAGTTACGCACGATTGCCGGGATGACCGTGCGTTCGATCGCGATGGGTCCGGACCACGCCTGGCCGGGCCACGCTTTGCCCGGCCGCGCCATGCCAGGCACCGACTCGAGCAGACGCCCGAGCACCGACTCCCAGCGGTTGTCACCGGCGTCTTCCCAGGTGGCGACGTTCTCGACCCAGGTCATGGCCGCAACCATCTCGCTCTCCATGGCCGGTGTGAGCACCGTTGGCGGCGCGTCCGCCGGCACGATCAGGCAGGTGGGCCGCCCGAACTCGACAGAGAGATAGCCCCAGAAGCCCGCGAGCCAGGCAATCGAACTTTCATCGGTGAGCACGGCGACGGCAATGCCGTCGCGTTGCAACCGATCCTGAAGCGCAGCGGTGCGCGCGCGGGCCTGATCCAACATATTCGGTCTCCTCGGGACACGCAATTCAACCACAGCCCGCGGCCTCCGAGCTACGTCCGTGTGCCACACAGGGCATACTGCGGCCCTGAACTGTCCGGGCGTGACCCATGACCCACCGCCAAACCGAATTTCTCTACCTCAATATCGGGCACTTTCTCGACCACTTCGTGTTGCTGATCTTCGCCACCGCCGCGGCCCTGCAGCTCACGGTCGAGTGGGACATGCGCTACGCCGAGCTCATCCCTTGGGCAACGCCGGGTTTCATCGCCTTCGGCGTGTGTGCGATTCCGGCGGGCTGGCTGGCCGACCGCTGGAGCCGACCGGGCATGATGGTCGTCTTCTTTTTCGGCATCGGCTTCGCGTGTCTGCTCGCCGCGCGCAGCAGCTCACCCGCCGAGATGGCCATCGCGCTGACCGTGCTCGGCGTGTTCGCCGCCATCTACCACCCGGTCGGGCTCTCGATGGTGGTTCAAGGGCGACTGAAAACCGGCATGGCACTCGCCGTCAACGGGGTCTGGGGCAACCTCGGCGTCGCCAGTGCAGCCCTGGTCACGGGCGTCATGATCGACCACGTCGGCTGGCGCGGTGCCTTCGTTGCAACCGGTGTGTTGTGTCTTCTGACCGCGATCGCCTACAGCGTGTTCGTGCGGCGGCCTGTGCCAAAACACAAGCCTGACGCCGACCAGAGCACGGCCGCCTCCGTACCCGAGCTGCCGCGCGCGACCTTGATCCGGGTGTTCGGCGTGATCTTTTTCACAACCGCCGTCGGCGGCCTGGTGTTTCAGAGCACCACCTTCGCGCTGCCGAAGATCCTCGACGAGCGACTCAGCGAGCTCACTGTCAGCGCGACCGATGTCGGCGTATACAGCTTTCTCGTGTTCAGCCTTGCCGCCTTCGCACAGCTGGTCGTCGGCCACCTGCTCGACCGCAGCGACGTGCGGCGCGTGTTTGCAGTGGTGGCGCTGTCACAGGCCGTGTTGTTTGCCGCCATGATCTCCCTCGATGGCATACCCGCCCTGATCGTCGCCATCGGTTTCATGCTGGCCGTATTCGGGCAGATCCCGATCAACGACGTTCTGGTCGGTCGTCTCGCCAAAAGCGCCTGGCGCAGCCGCGCCTACGCCGCGCGGTACATCGTCACCTTCTCGGTCATGGCATCCGCCGTGCCGCTGATCGGCTGGATCCATGGCGGCTGGGGATTCGGCGCGTTGTTCGCCGTGCTCGCCGTTGCCGCTACCGCCATCTTTCTCGGCACGCTGTTGCTGCCGGGGGGCCATGCGCTGAAACAGCAGGCTTGACACCACTCCCGGGAAAGGGTGCGTTGGGCTGGGCAAGCACAGCGAGCACACAGGAACATCCATCGCTACGGTTCGCTGCGCGAAGCCGTGGCTTCCACACGTGTAGATGGCGCTACAGGCTTGGCGTTGACATCACCCAACGGGCGCAGTACCACGTTGTCGCTGAGACAGGGGGCGGCCTTCCGCGGGGCGGCCTACCACGTGACAAGCCCGCTGAGTGCAGCGCGATTTTTAGGGCATGCATCGCTCCGTTTCGCGACGCGAAGCCGAAGCTCCCACGAGTCCGGTGTTGCGGCCATGAGATTGGCAAGGCCTTGTGGGAGCGATGTCGTCGCGGCGCCTCCGGCGCCGTGACACGGCGCGATACATCTGCCTGACCACACGCCAGCCTCATCGCACGCGACGCTTTCCAGCTTGAAGGCTGCGCCACCTTGCCTCACTTGCGATACACATTGCGCACCGCACCCTGCGCACCAAACACCCGCACCCGTGGTTGACAGACCCGGCTGCGCGCAATAAGGTAAGCCATGACTTACCAATTAATTTTCAGTGCACTGGCCGACCCGAGCCGCCGGCATGTATTCGAGCAACTGCGCGGCGGCAGCCGCAGTGTGGGTGAGTTGGCGCAATCGCTGCCGATCAGCCGGCCGGCTGTCTCGCAACACGTGAAGGTGCTTGCGCAGGCCGGGCTGGTCGATGTGCAGGTCCGAGGTAGGCGCAGCGAAGTCAGCGCACGGCCCGACGGGCTCGCCGTGTTGCGCGAATACGTTGAATCCTACTGGTCCGACGTGCTCGGCGCGTTCGAGGCCGAAATCACCCGACAGAGAGACGAACGCCATGATTGAACCCGTGATCAAATCCATCGAAGTGCCCTGCAACCAGGCGCACGCCTTCCGCATGTTTGTCGAAAACACGGCGAGTTGGTGGCCACTGGACAAGAACAGCGTGTCGGCCATGCAGGGCCACGCTGCGCGACACGTCGAGATCGAAACCCGAGTTGGCGGTCAGGTCCTCGAAACCACCCACGACGGGCAGACCGCACAATGGGGCACGGTCACTTGCTACGAGCCTTCGGATCGGCTCACACTCGATTGGCACATCGGCCTTCCACAAGACAAGGCCAGCACCGTGGACGTGCAATTCGAGTTGATCAGCGAGGAGCGCACCCGCGTCACACTCACCCACAGCAACTGGGAAAGCTTCGGCGACACCGCGCGCGACATGCGCGAGGGCTACAACAGCGGCTGGGTCGGCGTGTTCGAAGAAGCCTACGGCACTGCGTGTCAGGGCGAGAAAGCCTGACGAACCACCGTCAAGTGCGCAGCGGCGCCGTCTCGTCCAGCAACCATGTGCGAAAGGCACTGGCGGCAGGCGAAATGGCGCCAGGCTCGTTGCGCAGCAAATAGTAGTGCTGCGCGCCTCGCACGCTCCGATCCAGGCACGGGACCAGCCCCATTTGCGCTTCAAGTCGGTCGCTCGCAGGTGCTCTCGCCAGGGCCACCCCGGTCCCGGCCGACGCCAGACTGAAACTGAAGACGGTGGAATCCGTGTAAAGAAAACGTGTGGGCGGCACTTTGACCCCGACCCCATCGAGAAACGGCAGCCACCCCGCCCGGTGTGTCGCCACCTCGTGCAGCGTGTGGTCTGCCAGATCAGCCGCGCTCTGTATCCGCTTAGCGATCTGCGGACTGGCCACCGGATACAAACGCTCGCCGAACAGCAGGTCAGCCCGGTCGGCAAACGCCGCCGGACTGCCAAACACGATTTGCAGGCCCGGCCCCGCGGACTCCTCGTCGGCGGCGCGGTTGGTGGTGCTGAGGTGGAGCCGGATGCCCGGATGGGCCGACTCGAAATCCGGGACGCGACCGGAGAGGTAACCGAGCGCAAAGAGCAACAGCGCCCGCACGTGCAGGCTCGACTGCTGACGCGGCCCGAACAAGCCGTCGGTGGCGGTCTCGAGCGACACCAGCGCGTGCTCGACTGCGGGCAGCCAGGCCCGGCCCTGGTCACTCAACACCACCGACCGCGCGTGCCGCACGAACAGGTCCACGCCGAGGTGCGATTCAAGTGCCTTGATCTGCTGACTGACCGCCGGCGCACTCAAGTGCAGCGCCCGACCCGCCACGACAAAGCTCTCCGCGCGCGCAGCCGCGACAAAAACGCGCAGCCAGTTCAGCGAGGGAATGCGATCGAGACTCATGGACCCGAGCATAAGTTTTGCCGAGCCTTCAGCACAAGCAATACAGCGCTCACAAAGCCCGGATTCCCCTACACTGCGGGCAACGGATTCGGCAGGAGATACCCCATGACGGCTCTCGCACTCGACAACGGCACCTTGTCTACCGCGCAGGTCGCGCAATACTGGGACGACGGGTTTCTGTGCCCGATCCCGATCATGGACAGCGCCGAAGCGCAGCAGTGGCGCGACGAACTCGAAGGCATCGAAGCCACCCACCCGGACGGTAGCCTGCCGAGCCCGCTCGCGCAGTATCTGCGGGTCAACACCTCGGTCGTGATGCCACTGGCCGCGAGACTTGCAGCCGACCGCCGCATTCTCGATGTGGTCGAAGGCATTCTCGGGCCCGATCTGCTGGTCTGGGGCGCGGAATTCTTCGACAAGGCGGCCCACTCCGACAAGATCGTCTCGATGCACCAGGACCTCACCTACT
>CALDHJ010000283.1 GCA_937941555.1 uncultured Granulosicoccaceae bacterium
ATCCGGACTCTGCCAGTGGACAATGGGGACAATCGGCGCGCTTATCAAGCGCAACCGATCCACCGGGGTATCACAACACTACTATAGGACCAAAGTCCTTGCCAAAACATAGACTTCGCGGCTTCTGTCACGCGACGCATCCGGCTTGCGAACCAGTACTTTGCGAAACAGGCTGCGGGTCTCGTTGAGAAAGCTGTCATAGCCTTCTCCCTGAAAAACCTTGGCGAGAAAGAAGCCGTCTTCCTCGAGGGTATCGACCGCGATTTCCCGAGCCAGTTCCGCGAGATACATCGCTCGCGGCTGGTCCACGCTAGCCACTCCGCTGAGGTTGGGCGCCATGTCTGACAACACCCCGTTGCATTTGTCGGACCCGAGCGCCTCGATCAATTGATCGTATACCGATTCTTCGGTGAAATCGCCCTGCACGAACGTGACATCGGCCAGCGCGTCCATAGGCAGAATGTCGCTCGCGACTACCCGGCCCTGATCACCCACCTTGTCGGCAAGGTACTCTGTCCAACTGCCCGGTGCAGAACCCAGTTCCAGCAGTCGCTGGCCGCGTCGCACGAGCTTGTCTTTCTGATCGATTTCAATGAGTTTGTAGACCGCACGCGAACGGTAGCCTTCCGCCTGGGCACGCGACACGTACGGGTCCGCGAAGTGTTCTTTCAACCAACCCTTGCTGCTCTTGCTGCGCGCCATCGCGTCAAACCCTGTCCGAATGCACCACTTGCGTGTAGGATGCGCCGCTCACTTCAGCTCAGCGCGTCCGTGTCCGTGACTCTCAATTCCGCCCAGAAGCGCCACCTGCGCGCCCTCGCCCATTCGCTCAAGCCGGTTGTTCGACTCGGGCAGAAAGGGGTGACCGATTCCGTCATTGCCGAGCTGGACATTGCGCTCGAGCGGCATGAGCTGTTGAAGGTCAAGATCGGCTCGGAAGACCGCGAGACCACCATCGTTGCCCTCTGTGAAGGCGCGCGCGCCGAGTGGGTGCAGACTATCGGCAACACCGTCACGCTGTTCCGGCGCAACAACGACAAACCGCGTGTCACCCTGCCTGGATCAGGCGGCCCTCAGGGTTCGTAGCGAACGCCGACGATCTCGTAGGACGCGACGCCGCCCGGCGTCGTGACATCGACTTCGTCTCCTTCCGTGCGGCCGATCAGTGCTCGAGCGACCGGCGACGACACTGAAATCATGCCCTGTTTGATGTCAGCTTCATCGTCGCCGACGATCTTGTAGACCGTCTCGGTGTCAGTGTTGAGGTCGACCAACTCGACGGTGGCACCGAAGACCACTTTGCCGCCGGCATCGAGCTCGGTCACGTCGATGATCTGCGCGTTGGACAACTTGCCCTCGATTTCCTTGATACGGCCCTCGGCGAAGCTCTGCTGTTCGCGTGCCGCGTGGTACTCGGCGTTCTCCTTGAGATCGCCGTGCTCACGCGCTTCGGCGATGGCGGCGATGATCCGCGGGCGATCGACGGATTTCAGCCGGGTCAGCTCTTCGCGCAGCAAATCGGCGCCACGCTTGGTCAGCGGAAATTTGGTCACGTTGCGTCTCCGAACACCGATTGCAGTTTGAAAACGGACTCGGTGGCTGAGTAGCCGAGTGAAAGTCCGATCGCTTCCCCACCTGTGATCGTGGTGGTGTAGGCGATCTTCTGTGCGACCGCCTCACGCCGAATATAGGTCGAATCGGCGATTGCCGCTGCACCCTCGGTGGTATTGATGACCAGGTTGATTTCACCGTTTTTCATCAGATCGAGGATATTGGGTCGGCCTTCACCCAGTTTGTACGCACGTTCACAAGGCACCCCGGCCGATTCCAGTGCGTCCGCGGTCCGCGCGGTGGCAACGATGGCAAAGCCCGCGTCTGCGAGCTTGCGCGCCAGTTCCACGGCTTGCGGTTTGTCCTGATCGCGCACGCTGATCAGCGCCTGGCCGGCTTGCGGCAAGCGGCTACCGGCAGCGAGTGCGCCCTTGACGAAAGCCTCGCCAAAGGTGCGCCCGATGCCCATGACTTCACCGGTAGATTTCATCTCCGGCCCGAGCAAGGGGTCGACACCCGGGAATTTCACGAACGGAAACACCGATTCCTTGACGCAGTACAACTGTGTTTCGGGGTCTTCGAGCAGCCCCTGTTCGGCCAGCGACTGCCCCGCCATGCAGCGCGCAGCCACACGCGCGAGCGGCACGCCGGTCGCTTTCGAGACAAATGGCGCGGTGCGCGACGCCCGTGGGTTGACCTCGAGCACGTAAATGTCACCACCCTGGATCGCAAACTGGGTGTTCATCAAACCGACCACATCGAGCGCGAGCGCCAGCTCGCGGGTCTGGTCGCGCAGGCGATTCTGCATCGCGTCAGACAGCGTGTAGGGCGGCAGGCAGCACGCCGAATCCCCGGAGTGCACACCAGCTTGTTCGATGTGTTCCATGATGCCGCCGATCATCACGTTCTCACCATCCGAAATGCAGTCGATGTCAACTTCCACCGCATCGTTCAGAAAACGATCGAGCAGCACGGGCGAATCGTTCGACACGCTCACCGCTTCAGTCATGTAGCGCCGCAACGAGGTCTCGTCGTGGACGATCTCCATCGCCCGACCACCGAGCACGTACGACGGGCGAACCACCAGCGGGTAGCCGATCTCGGCTGCCAGCGCGACCGCAGACTCCGGATCGCGTGCCGTGCGGTTGGGCGGTTGCATCAACCCGAGGTTTTCGATCAGCTTCTGGAAGCGCTCACGGTCTTCGGCGAGGTCGATGGAATCGGGCGAGGTGCCGATGATCGGCACACCCGCAGACTCGAGATCACCAGCCAGCTTCAGCGGCGTCTGCCCGCCGTAGTGCACGATCACACCGTGCGGGTTCTCGACGTGCATGATCTCGAGCACATCCTCGAGCGTTAGCGGCTCGAAATAGAGTCGGTCGGAAGTGTCGTAATCTGTCGAGACAGTCTCGGGGTTGCAATTGACCATGATGGTCTCGAACCCGTCCTCGCGCAGAGCGAGCGCCGCGTGGACACAGCAATAGTCGAATTCGATCCCCTGCCCGATGCGGTTCGGCCCGCCACCAAGAACAACAATCTTCTTGCGGTCGGTCGGTGCGGACTCACATTCCTGCTCGTAGGTCGAGTAGAGGTAGGCAGTGTCGGTCGCGAATTCCGCCGCACAGGTATCGATCCGCTTATAGACGGGGCGAACATCCAGTGTATGACGCGCGGCTTTTACGCTTGCGCCATCCGTGCTTGTGAGCGTTCCGAGGCGCGCATCGGAAAAGCCCATAGCTTTCAGCATGCGGAGATTGTCGGCGTCTTCCGGCAA
>CALDHJ010000284.1 GCA_937941555.1 uncultured Granulosicoccaceae bacterium
TGCCCGTGGCGTCCTGCTCAAGCGGAACCATGGTGTCGCCAGCATCCGTGTGCACACCGATCGTGGAATTGGACGTGCCGAAGTCGAGGCCGCAAATCGTCATCGTGCACCTGTGCGCGTGAGGTCAGCTTAGCCCGCCAAGTCTAATCGCTACAGGTGGAAAACGCATCCGCTACGTTATTCAACAAGGTGAAATACAAGTCTGGTCCGCGTGCGATGTCGCGGCCGATCGGGTCGATACGGCGCAGCGAGCGCGTCTCGTCCGATGCCAACAGGCGAAGCCACCGGGGATTGGTCGTGGGCTCGATCAACACGCAGCCCGCATCGAGTGTGTCGAGTGCCTGTTTGGCCCGTCGCGCGTCGCGGGCGCTGGGCAGTTCCTCGGCGAGATCGGTCAGGGCAATCGGATCGGGCAGGCCGTAGTGGAGGGTGAAGTGGGAGTAGGCATTGTGCACCACGGCCACCGGGCTGGCGTCAGCCTGGTCGAAACGCGCGCTCAATGCGCGGTCGAGGCTGGCAAGTTCGACCGAGAATCGCGTGGCGTTGGCGCGGAACAACGCGGCGTTCTGCGGCGCGAGTTCGGCAAGACGTTCAGCCACGCGCGCCGCGAACCGTGCGGAGGCGTCAGGGGCCATCCACAGGTGGGGGTCCGGGCCGCTGTGGTCGTGGTCATGGTGGTCGTGGTGTTCATCCGACTCACCCAGATCTTCGCCCCACTGCAGGTGCGGGGTGTCAGTGGCCCGCAGGGCCCGCGGCAGAAAGGTTTCGATACCGGGCCCCACCCACACCACCAGATCGGCCTGGCTCAGGGCCTGGAGGTGAGACGGCTTGAGCGCAAAGCTGTGTGGAGAGGCGGCGTTGCTGATCAGCAGCTGCGTTGTGACAGCGTCGCCGCCAACCGATCGGACGATGGATTCGACCGGGTGGATCGACGTCACGATGTTCAATGCCTGCGCCTGGGCGCTTGCTGCCAGTGCCACGAAAGCGCACAGGGCCAGCGCGGGGATTCGGTATCCGGTCAGTCGGCGAGTGCAATCAGAGAACATGGTGTGACGCGGCGCGAGGGAATGTAATAAAATAACATCTGATTTCACTGCGGGGAAGCCGTGTGAAGGGCAACCGGTGAGCACCACCGACAACACTGAATCGCTGGTGCAACTGCACAACGCCGGCTTGCGCGAGCAGGGGCGCTGGCGGGTCAGGGGCATCTCGCTGCGTGTGCGCGCTGGTGAGATTGTCACGCTCATCGGACCCAACGGGTCGGGCAAGTCGACCACGGCGAAGTTGGCGTTGGGCTTGCTCACACCGAGCGAGGGGCGTGCTGAGCGGCGCCCGGGTTTGCGTGTCGGCTACGTGCCGCAGGCGCTCGCCATTGATGCGGCGATGCCGATGAGTGTCGATCGCTTCATGCGCCTGAGCAACCGCCTTGACGAGAACACGCTGGTCGAGGCGCTCGAATCCACAGGTGTTGCCAACCTCCGACACGAACCGGTCACGGCCTTGTCGGGCGGGCAGTACCAGCGCGTGTTGATCGCCCGCGCGATCGCCCGCGAGCCCGATCTGCTCGTTCTCGACGAGCCGGTCCAGGGTGTCGACCTGCCGGGTGAGGCCGCCTTGTACCAATTGATCGCCGACATCCGCCGTGAGCGCGGGTGCGGCGTCCTGATGATTTCACACGATTTGCACGTGGTCATGGCGGCGACCGATCAGGTGGTGTGCCTCAACGGCCACGTGTGCTGCCACGGTGCGCCGCGAGCTGTCGCCGAAGACCCGGCCTATCAGGCGCTCTACGGGAAGCTGTCTCCCGCGCTCGCGGTCTACACCCACCACCACGATCACGAACACCTGCCCGACGGCAGTGTGCGTCAGATCGACAACAACGCCTCCCCCGGTTGCGGGCACGATCATGGATGACTTCTTTGTCCGCGCCCTGTTGGCGGCCGGTGGCATCGCCCTGGTGGCAGCGCCGCTGGGGTGCTTCATCGTCTGGCGGCGGATGGCGTATTTCGGAGACACCCTGGCGCATTCGTCCTTGCTCGGTGTTGCCCTGTCACTCGCGGCAGACGTGCCTTTGATCCCCGCAGTGTTCACGGTGTCGCTGGCCGTTGCGCTGACGCTGGTGGTGTTGCAGCGGCGCGAGTGGGTTTCGACCGACGCACTGTTGGGCCTGCTGTCGCACGCCTCGCTCGCCATCGGCCTGGTTGTGTTCGCGCTGCTTGAACGTCCGTCGGCCTACCTCGCGGAAATGCTGCTCGGTGACATACTCACCGTCAGCCAACGCGACATCGTGCTGATCTTCTCGGTCGCCTTGGCGGTGGCCGTGGTACTGCTGCTCGCGTGGCGGCCGTTGATCGCGATGACCGTCAACCACGATCTTGCCGAGGCCGAGGGTCAGAACCCGGTGCTGGCGCATGTGCTGCTCGTGGTCATGATGGCCGCCGTGATCGCGGTGGCGATCCAGATCGTCGGGGTGTTGTTGATCACCGCCATGCTGATCATTCCCGCGGTTACCGCTCGGCGCTTTGCAGCGCGACCAGAGACCATGGTGCTGTTCGCGGTGGGGTTTGCCGTACTTGCAACCCAGGTCGGCCTCTGGGGCTCGTTGCAGTGGGACACACCTTCCGGGCCGAGCATTGTGGTTGCCAGCCTTGCGGTGTTTCTCGTGTCGCTTGCCGTGAGCCGGGGGCGCCACGCATGAGCGAGCTGACCCGCAACCAGTCGTTGGTACTCGATGCACTGCAGTCCGACTTTCAGCCGGCGTCGGCCTACACACTGCTCGACCGATTGCGCGACCATGGCTTCAAGGCTCCGCTGCAAGTCTATCGGGCGCTTGAAAAACTGGTTGAATCCGGACTCGTACACCGACTTGAAAGCCTCAACGCCTTTGTGGCGTGCCAGCACGATGGCTGCGGTCGTCACCGGGCGGCGGCCTTCCTGATTTGTGAACACTGCAAGTCGGTGACCGAGTTCGATCACGCGCGGGTGCAGCGTGCGATTGGTGCCAGCGCCAAAGATGCCGGATTCACGGTGCGGCGCAGTGTGATCGAGGTCGAGGGATGCTGCGCGGCGTGTGAGGGACGGGACACCGGCTGACCCGGTTGCTGTAGGGGGCGAATACAGCCACGGACGAGCGGCTGCTGTTCGGCCGTAGCGCACCCGACCGGTGTGCATACCGATTCAATCAGGAGCGACAGACTGTCATGGACTATTCC
>CALDHJ010000285.1 GCA_937941555.1 uncultured Granulosicoccaceae bacterium
TCGATCATGTCGCGAGACTGGCGGGTGGTAATGACGACCATCGCCTTGCCCTCGCGCCCGCCGGTGAAGCGTCCGAGCAGCGTGCCGGCTGTGCGACCCGCCGCCACGTTGTCGATGCCGACGAAGTGGTCACGATCGGAATTGGGTTGATCAGACACCAAAGACACAACCGGCACGCCGCGTTTTCGCAGGTTCGCGATCGCATCCCGCACCAGCGGCGTTTCCCGCGCCATGATCGCCAACCCGTCGATCTCTCCCTCGTCCAGATCCGCGAGGGTGCGAGCGAGTTCGGTGTGGCTGTGGTTCGGCACGCGGAGCGTCTGAATTTCGGTGCGATCGTGTCGCGCACTGACCACGGTCTCGGCAATCCCTTTCTCGAGATTCGCCAGAAACTGCCCTTTCCAGTCGGGCAACACGAACACGAAGCGGTAGGTTTTCTGCCGCGCGAGGTTGGCCGCGGCGGTGTCGCGCACGTAACCGAGCTCATCGATCGCCTTGTTGACCTTGGCGATCGTGAGCGAGCGCACCCCCGATCGACCGTTCAGCACACGGTCGACGGTCGCCAGGCTGACGCCAGCCACCCGTGCAATATCATTGACGGTTGGCTTGCTGATCTCCTGTTGGCGGGGTTTGCTCACGGACGGTCTCAGCCCGCCATCTGCGCGGCGAGGCCTTCGAACAACAGCGCGACAGCTTCAGCGCCTGGGTCGTTGTGGCCCTTGAGGTTTTCTTCGGGCACGTAGGCGGCACGGCCGGCTTTGGCGCGGTGTATGTTGGCGGTGCTGTCAGCGCCAGTGCGCGCGGCAGCAGCAGCCGCGCCGATCCCGCTTGGCAAGGCATCGAGTGCAGGCGACAGCGCATCGATCATGGTGCGATCGCCCACGTGTGCGCCGCCCACCTGGCTCACCCGCTCGAGGCCCTCGACCAGCGCCTGCTCGACCGGTGCGCCACCCGCACACGCATCCCCGGCCGCATTGAAGTAAATGGCAAGGATGACACCGGACGAGCCGCCCATGGTCTGGCTCAGCTCGTTGCCAAGCGCCGGGAAGAGTTGGGTCAGGTCGGCGAGTGGCATGCGGTCGAGGCTGTCCTTGAGCGCGCGTGCGGCGGTGGCGAGCGTGCTGCCTGTGTCGCCGTCGCCGGACTTCGCATCAAGCTCGTTCAGTTTGGCTTCGGCCGCGATCAGAAGATCGGCGACGTTGTCGAGCGTCGCGCGCGTCTGCGGGTCGGCAGACGGAATGGGTTCGATCGGCGTCAGGCCATCAGGCAGCGGTGTGACCGCCGCCTCGCTGACGGGATTCTGTCCGGGCCAGGCGGCGAGATTCACCGGTGAGGCCAAGGCTGTCAATTCATCCTCCGAGGCGTCGAGGACCGACACCGAGAAGCCGTGCATGTCGAGGGACGTCATCATGGGCGCCGGCCCGATGACATGGGAGGCGAGCCCCGATGTGGCCAGGGCGTGCGCCAGAACCGACATCTCGAGCGGGGTCGTCGATCCGAGGTTGTTCAGCAAGCAGACTTTCGCCCCACTACCCGCCGCGGTCTTGAGCTTGTCGACGACGGTTGCCATCGCCTCGGCGGCGTTGGCAAAGGCGACCTGCTCGACGCCCGGTTCGCCGTGGATGCCGAGCCCGAGTTCGGCCATGCCCGCGGCAATGCGGTCTTCTTTCGGCGACCCCGGAACCGTGCAGGTGTCCAGGCTCATGCCGATAGACGCTACCCGCGCGATCACCGAGCGCGCAGCCTGCGCAACCTCGGCGAGACTCTTGCCGGACTCGGCGAGCGCACCGGCAATCTTGTGAACGAACAACGTACCCGCCACCCCACGCGGCTGCGGCAAGTCGGGCAGCGCGATGTCGTCGTCGACCACGACCATCTCGACTTTGCGCCCAAGTGCGCGGGCGCGTTCGGCGGCCAGCCCGAAGTTGAGGCGATCACCGGTGTAGTTCTTGACGATCAACAGACAGCCCGCTTCGCCGGTGACCGCGAGGATGCCCGCCAGCACGGCTTCGACCGAGGGCGATGCAAACACTTCACCGCACACGGCGGCGGTCAACATGCCCGGCCCGACAAAGCCGGCGTGAGCAGGTTCGTGGCCTGAGCCACCACCCGAAATCAGCGCGACCTTGCTCGCGTCCCAGTCGGTGCGGTGCACCACCTTGATGTGTGGGTAGCCGTCGAGCCGAGCGACCGTGCCACCGGCACAGGCGATGAAGCCGTCAATGGCTTCCTTGACCAGGTTCTCTTTCGCGTTTGTGAAATGTGCCATGACAGCCCTCCTAAGCCTGAGTGATGCGGTCACCCTGCGCATCGAAAAACAACGGATCGCGCGCGGTCACGCGCATTGTATCGCCGGGATTCGCCGACTCGCTGGCGTCCACCAAGGTGATTACGTCGTGGTCTGCGAGCTTCAGGTGCAAGCGGGTCTGATCGCCCAGATGTTCAACACGCACCACTGACGCCGCCTGGCCAGACCCCAGAACGATATTCTCCGGCCGCAAACCCATCTGCACCGCACCGGTTGGCGTTGCGTAGTCGAACAGGTCTGCGGGCAAAAGGTTGATGCGCGGCTGGCCCAGGCGCGCGGCGACGTAGGCGGTGCGCGGGTTTTCATAAATGTCGCGCGGTGTGCCGACTTGCACCAGACGGCCTTCATCGAGCACGCCGACGTGGCTCGCCATGGTCATGGCCTCGATCTGGTCGTGGGTGACGTACAAGAGTGTTGCCGCCATCTCCGCGTGAATGCGTTTGAGTTCGACGCGCAGCTCGGCGCGCAACTTGGCGTCGAGTGAGCTCAAGGGCTCGTCCATCAGATAGATCGCCGGGTCGCGCACCAGTGCCCGCCCGATCGACACCCGCTGCATTTCGCCACCGGATAATTCGGTCGCCTTGTTATCGAGTTTGTGCGAAATCCGCAGGACCTCTGCGATCTGCTGCACCTTGCGGGCGATCTCGTCTTCGGCAACATTCAGAATCGGCGAGCGCAGCGGAAACGCGAGGTTGTCGCGCACCTTCATGTGGGGGTACAGCGAGTACTGCTGAAACACCATCGCGACGTCGCGTTGCGCCGGCGTCTCCTGATTGACCACGCGGCCACCGATCGAGATCTCACCGGCGTCAGCCTGCTCGAGGCCGGCGACCAGGCGCAGTGTGGTGGTCTTGCCGGCGCCGGTCGGGCCGAGCAACACCACGAATGCCCCGTCGGCGATGTGCAGGTCGATGTCAGCGACACCGCGTTGCGTGCCGAAGGATTTGGTCACACCCTGAATATTGACTTCAGCCACGGCTCAGCACACCTTCGTTGAGCGCCGAGCGAAGCGCTCGGCCGGAATCCCGTTCGAACAGGGTCACGGTGTGGCTTTCGATATCCAGGCCTGTCACCTCCCCGATTTGCACCACCTGATCGGATGCCACCCGCGCCTTGAGTTCGCCCTGGGGTGTCTGGATCGTGAGAATCTGCGTCGTGCCGAGGTACTCTGTGGCCAGTACCTCACCCCGCAAGGTGCCACTGTCGGACAAGCGCAAGTGCTCGGGGCGCACACCCAATACCAATTTGCCCGATGCCGATTCGCGCATCTCCGGTATGGCGGCTTCAACGCCACCGAGCGACGCCACCGAAGACCCCGCCTCCACCGCACCATCGAAGTCGAGAAAATTCATCGAGGGCGAACCGATGAAATCTGCCACAAAGAGGCTCGCGGGCATGTCGTAAATTTCCCGCGGCGTACCGAACTGCTCGACCACGGCGTTGTTCATGACGACAATCTTGTCGCCCATCTGCATGGCCTCGAGTTGATCGTGGGTCACGTATACGGTGGTGGCACCCATGCGATCGTGCAATGCACGCAACTCGAGCGACATGTGCTCTCGGAATTCCGCGTCCAACGCGCCCAGCGGTTCATCCATCATGAACGCCTTGGGTTCGCGCACGATGGCGCGCCCGAGTGCCACGCGCTGACGGTCTCCGCCAGACAGGCCGCCGACCGGTTGGTCGAGGAGGTCTTCGATACCGAGAATGCCGGCGACCTCAGAGACTTTCTTGCGCACGTCCGCACGGCGCATGCCCTGGGACACCAGCGGGTAGGAGATATTCTTGCGCACGTTCATGTGCGGGTACAGCGCGAACATCTGAAACACGAAGGCGATGTCGCGTTGCGACGGTGGGCGCTGCGAGATTTCTTCTCCGTCAAGAAAGATCTGACCCGAGGTTGGCAACTCCAGGCCCGCGATCATGCGCAGCGTGGTCGTCTTGCCGCAGCCGGAGGGCCCGAGCAACATGAAAAAGTCGCCGTCGTCGACGGTGAAGGAACTCTCCCGCACGGCGACAAAGTCGTCGAACTGCTTGCGGACATCCTTGATGATGATCTCTGCCATGACTCAAGCCGGAAAATGACTGACCACGATGAACATCACCGTGCCGGTCAAGGTGACAACAAAGGACCAGGTGAAGGCCCACATCGCGAAGGGTTGCATCAACATCACCACACCGACGCCGATGAGAATGGACGCCACCATCTCCCAGGCACCCCGACGAAAACGCACCAGGTCGCTGAAAAACCGCTTCATTTGCGTACCGCTCCAAAAGTGATCCCGCGCAGCAGATGTTTGCGCAGCAGGATGGTGAAAATCATCACGGGCAAGAGGAACAGCGTCGCGCCAGCCGCCACAGCCGGCCAATCCAATCCGCCCACACCGATAATGGTCGGGATGAACGGTGGTGCGGTCTGCGCTGTCGCCGAGGTCAGCAACACGGCAAAGGCGTACTCGTTCCAGGCGAAGATCAGACAGAAAATGGCGGTTGACGCGATTCCGGTTGCCGCCTGCGGCAGGACAACCTTGTAAAATGCCTGAAATCGCGTGTAGCCGTCGATCAACGCCGCCTCTTCATACTCTCTCGGGATCTCGTCGATGAAGCCCTTGAGCAACCACACCGCAAGCGAGATATTGACGCCGGTATAGAGCAGGATCATCCCGAGGTGGGTGTCGCTGAGCCCGAGCTGCCGGTACATCAGAAAAATCGGAATCGCCACGGCGACGGGCGGCATCATCCGCGTCGACAAAATGAAGAACAGCAAGTCGTCTGCAAAAGGAATGCGAAACCGACTGAAGGCGTAGGCCGCGAGCGTGCCGAGAAACACACTCAGAAACGTCGACCCGAACCCGATGATCACCGAATTGAAGAAGCGCTCGCCAAATTTTGATGGCCCGACAACGGTCATGTCGTACTGGCGCACGATCTCTTCGTACCAGGTGTCGGGCGGGTTGGCGTCGAGGTATTCCTGGGTTTGTCGGGTGCGCGTGGTGAAGAGGTTCACGTAACCCTCGAGCGTGGGCTCGAACATCACTTTCGGCGGATACGCGATCGCATCGGCTGGCGATTTGAAACCGGTGATGAAGATCCACAACAAGGGGATCATCGTGATCACGGCATACAGGGTGACGAGCGTCGCGGCGATGCGTTTCGAGCGCGGTGTCGGCTCAGTGACGGAGAAACCGCTCATCGTTCTTTCACCTTGTTAAGCGCTTTGACGTAGATGGACGCCAGCCCGAAGACCGTGACAAACAGGATGATCGCGTAGGCGCTGGCGTAGCCGGTGCGCCACTTCTCGAAGGCCTCGCGCTTGAGGTTGATCGAGGTGAGTTCGGTCGTCGAACCTGGCCCTCCCCCGGTTAGCTGCACGACCAGATCGAACATCTTGAAATTCTCGATGCCGCGGAAAAGCACCGCGAGCATGAGAAAAGGCAGCACCATCGGAATCGTGATGGTGAAGAACTGGCGGATCTTCGACGCGCGGTCGATTTCCGCAGCCTCGTAGATGTAGTCCGGTATCGACCGCAACCCCGCCAGACAGATCAACATCACGAATGGCGTCCACATCCAGGTGTCGACGATCACGATCGACCAAGGCGCGAGATTCACCTGCCCCAACATCTCGAAGCTCGAGGCCTTGGCGCCAGTGAAGAAGGTCACGATGTAGTTGAACAACCCGATCTGGGGTTGGTAGAGAAATTTCCAGAAATTCCCGACCACCGCCGGCGAGAGCATCATCGGCAACACGATGATGGTGGTCCAGAGGTCGTTGCCTTTGAATTTGCGGTTGATCAGCCACGCAAGCGTGAAGCCGATCAGGACCTGCAGGCAGATGGTCCAGAACAGAAAGTGCGCCGTGGCCTGCATGTTCAGCCAGATGTCGGAGTCGGTCAGGATGCGCTCGTAGTTGCGCAAACCGACATCCTTGACCTCACGCCCGATGCGGTTGGCCTTGAAGTTGGTGAAGCTGAGCTTGATGGTCCAGATCAACGGGAAGATGTTGATCGCGAGCAGCAGGAAGATGGTCGGCGCAACAAAGATCCAGGCGATCGCACGATCGGACAAGCCGCGCACGCGCCGCGCGATCGTGGGGGGTGTCGCCTGCGCGACGCGGTCTACTGGATTGGCCATATCTACCCGATGTCCTGGCAAAGGCTGGCTTCAGCCTGATGACA
Organism: uncultured Granulosicoccaceae bacterium; assembly: GCA_937941555.1. GTDB lineage: Bacteria > Pseudomonadota > Gammaproteobacteria > CALCKW01 > CALCKW01 > CALCKW01. The sequence goes on from CALDHJ010000285.1 coordinate 6,487, forward strand.
CATGCTGTGGTTTTGCAAGGGATGTCACACCGCCGAACGGCGGTGTCAAAGGGTCGGCCCGGCAGCGTGCCGGGCTGACCACGAGGCGAGCGTCAGAGCTTGCCTTCGTCCTCAAAGACTTCGGTCCAGTCTTCGATCAACTTGTCCAGCGCTTCCTTGGCGGTGCCCTGGTCGGCCACCACGTAGTCGTGGACACGCTTCTGCATGGCAAGCAGCAGCTCCGCGTACACCGGCTCCTGCCAGAAATCCTTGACCGCACCCATGGCCTCGAGGAAATCGCCGGCAAAAGGCGCGCTGTCGGGGAATCCCGGATCGTTGAGCACCGAGTTGTGCGCCGAGTAGCCACCGAGCTCCCACCACTTCGCTTGTACGTCGGGGTTGGCAAACCACTTGATG
>CALDHJ010000286.1 GCA_937941555.1 uncultured Granulosicoccaceae bacterium
TGGCCGACTTGCGAGAGATCGAGCAGGAATTCATCGAGCAGATAGCCGCGGGTCTACGCTGACAGACGCGAGGGGCGCTCGCTGAGGATTCAGCTGCCGCCGGGCCACGAGAGCAAGCGAGCACCGTTCGTATCGAACTCCGCGAATTGCGTACCGTGTGCGAGCCACTCGCCGAGAACAACGCGCTGACCTTTCGCGCAGTCGTGAACCGCCGGTCGGTGTGTGTGGCCGTGGATCAACACGTCAGCCCCACTTCGGTCCAGCACCTGCGCGCAGGCGGCGGGATTTGCGTCGGTCAGTTCGAGATCCTTGCTGGCGGTGATAGCGCGGCTTTTTTCGCGCAATTGGGCCGCCTCCGCGTGACGCTCGATCAGTGACTTTTTCAGGAAGTCGCGTTGCCACTGTGCGCCGCGCACGATCTCACGCGCTGCGAGATATTCCGTGTCGTCGGTGCACAAGGTGTCACCGTGCATGATCAGTGCGCGCCTGTCTCCGGCGTGAATCAGAAGCTCGTCGTCGGTGTGCAGGGTTGCACTCACGCGTTGGGCGAAAGCGTCGCCCAAGAGAAAATCGCGATTGCCGTGCATGAGGTGCACCTGCGTACCGCTGTTCGAGAGGTTGGTGACCGCGTCGAGAAACGGCTGTGCCCAAGTGACTGGATCGTCGTCACCGACCCAGGCATCGAACAGGTCACCGAGGATATACAGCGCGTCTGCATCAGGGATCGACTCCCGAAGGAATCGCACGGCAAGCGCTTGTGTGTCGGGCAGGTCCGCGTGCAAATGCAAGTCTGATATCAGAATTGCTCGCACGCGGCCGCCCCGTTTCCAATCAGTCTGCGAGTGTTGCCTGTTCGATGATCACTTCCTCGAGCGGTACATCGCCGTGGTGGCCGACGCTGCCGGTCGGGACGCCAACGATCTTGTCCGCCACGTCCATGCCGTCGACCACTTCAGCAAACACCGCATAGCCCCAGCCATTGGGGTTGGGAGCCGTGAAGTCGAGGAAAGCGTTGTCGACGACATTCAGGAAGAACTGCGATGTTGCCGAGTGGGGGTCGGACGTGCGCGCCATGGACAGGCTGCCGCGTACGTTCTTGAGCCCGTTGTCGGCTTCGTTCTTGATCGGATCGCGTGTGGGCTTCTGTTGCATGCCGCTCGCGAATCCACCGCCCTGGATCATGAAACCCGGAATGACCCGGTGGAACAGGGTGCCATCGAAGTGGCCGTCGGTGACGTACTGTTTGAAGTTGGCGCACGTTTCGGGCGCCTCTGCCTCGTGCAGCTTGATGGTGATGTCGCCGAGACTGGTCTTGAAAGTGATCATGTTGCCGTTTTTCGCTATTAGGGGAATTGGGGTGGCGCGCGCTCAACGCAGACCGTTGCGGGAACCTGCATCAGCCGTCAGGCTGCACGAAGTGCCTGTGAACGGTGGGTCTGTGCCAATCAGCATCGCAGTTTACCAGAGCATCCGGTACCATTTTGGATATCGAAATATTGTCACTGCTCAACGATGCTGACTGTCTACAACACGCTGTCGCGCAGCAAGGAAACGTTCACCCCGCTGGAGCCCGGCAAGGTCAAGTTGTACGCCTGCGGCATCACGATCTACGACCATTGCCACATCGGGCATGCGCGCGCGCTTATTACCTACGACACTATGTGCCGCCATTTGCGGGCGACCGGTTGGGAAGTCACCTACGTGCGCAACATCACCGATGTTGACGACAAGATCATCGCCCGAGCTGAGCAGAACGGCGAAGAGATCAACGCGTTGACTGAGCGCTTCATCGCGGCGATGGATGCCGACGCCGATGCGTTGAATGTCCTGGTGCCCGACATCCAGCCGCGTGCGACGCAGTGGATCGACGAAATGATCAGCCTGATCCAGACGCTGGTTGACAAAGGGCACGCCTACCCCGGTGAGAACGGCGACGTGTACTACGCCGTCGAATCATTCGAGGGCTACGGGAAGTTGTCCGGTCGTTCGTTGGAAGATCAACGGGCTGGCGAACGCATTGCGATTGATGAATACAAGAAGCACCCGCTCGACTTCGTGTTGTGGAAGGCAGCCAAGCCCGGCGAGCCGCAATGGCAAAGTCCGTGGGGGGCGGGGCGCCCCGGCTGGCACATCGAGTGTTCCGCCATGGCACGCCACACTCTCGGTGAGCGATTCGATATCCACGGCGGCGGTTCCGATCTGATTTTTCCGCACCATGAGAACGAGATCGCGCAATCCGAGGCAGCAAACGGCTGCACGCTGGCGAATTACTGGCTCCACAACGGCATGATTACCCGCGACGGTGAGAAAATGTCGAAGTCGCTCGGCAACTTTGACACGGTTCGCGATCTGCTCACCCTCTATCACGGAGAAGAGATCCGGTTGTTTGTCGTCTCCGCGCACTACCGTTCGCCGCTGGCGTTCGGGCCGGATTCGCTCGATCAGGCCAAAGCGGCCTTGACCCGGCTATACACCGCTCTGCGCGGACACGACAGACTTGATGCCGCGCCAGATGCGACCGCAGTAGAGCGTTTCAACGCTGCAATGAACGACGATTTCAATACGCCCGTCGCGCTGTCGGTTCTGTTTGACCTTGCGGGGGAGGTCAATCGCGCCCGCGATGAAGGTCAGCTCGATGCGAGCGCGACAGCTGCATCGACGCTCTCGAGCCTCGGCAAGCGTCTTGGCATACTGAATCTGCCAGCAAACTCCTACCTGCAGCGCGGTGTCGGCAGCGAAGGGCTCTCTAACGACGCGATAGATCAGCTGGTCGCCGAGCGCATTCAAGCGCGGGTCGACAAGGACTTCTCGCGCGCAGATGCCATTCGGCAGCAGCTTGATGATGCCGGAGTGTCGCTTGAGGACACCGGCGGCCAGACTCTGTGGCGGCGAAACTGAGTGTCTTGATTTCTGTCGGAACTAGCGGTCGCAATGCCGTTGAATACGCTGGGGCAGCGGCGTATACTCTGAGGGCTTGGCAAAGCAGTTTCTGTCTGATCGGGGCATGGCGCAGCCTGGTAGCGCATCTGGTTTGGGACCAGAGGGTCGCAGGTTCGAATCCTGCTGCCCCGACCAATTTATCGGTTTTGTGCTTTTTGGCACTAGCCGGCAAGACAGTAGTGCGAGTCGAGCGTTCCGTGCAGCAATAATGCGCCCGTAGCTCATCTGGATAGAGCATCGGCCTTCTAAGCCGAGGGTAGCAGGTTCGAGTCCTGCCGGGCGCACCATCTATTGCACTTATCTGAGAGGTAGCTCAGGTAAATTCGTAC
>CALDHJ010000287.1 GCA_937941555.1 uncultured Granulosicoccaceae bacterium
ATCGGATTCGTAGGGAATCAGTTCATCGTCTTCGATCAGCAACCCGTCTGGCGACACGATCTCGCCGAGGGATGCGATCAGGCGGTCTCGCTGTTCTGTCGGCATCGGTGCCGCGTCAGGAGTGTGGGGTGAAACAGACATGTCGTGTCCCGGTGTGCAGGGTGTGCGGGGAAAGTTTAACAGGGAGTGTCGGGTCCGGCGGCCGTGGCTCTGCGCCTCATGAGCTGCAGGACAACATCGAGCACCCGGCGCGGGTGCGGGCCCATTCGGGTCGCTTGGCCGCGAGATCGTCGCAGCCGTCTTGCGGGGTGTAGGGATTCTGCAGGGCGGTGATCCACCGCTCGAGCGGCGCGAGGTCGCCCTGTTCTACCGCGTCGATCGCCACTTGCGCAAGGTAGTTGCGCGGCACGTAGAGCGGGTTGGTCGCGTTCATGGTGTCGCAGCGCTGGTTCGGGCTCGCGCTGTCGTGGCGGCAGCGACCGCGGTAGGCGTCGAGCCAGGCGGCGAGTTGGGTGCGGTAGTCGTCGTTCAGTGTGTCCGGTTGATACCAGGCGGCCTCGAACAACCGGGTGTCAGCGTGGTTATCTTCGTTGTTGAGGTCCAGCTCTGCCAGTGCCCGGTAGAACAGCGTCATGTCGGTTTCTGTCGCGGCGAGCAGTTGATTCAGCGACTCGATCAACTCGCTGTCTCCTTCCTGCCAACGCGATAAGCCAAGCTTGTGTCCCACCATCGTGCGCCATTGACGCTCGAAGTGGTCTCGGTAGTGATCGATGCCGGCCTGCAGCGGTTCGACTTCGTCGGTCAGCGTGTGCAGCGTGTTCGCAAGTTGCCCCAGATTCCACAACGCAATCGCCGGCTGCTGGCCGTAGCGGTAACGGCGAAATTCGGCGTCGGTGGTGTTGGGTGTCCAGTCGGGGTCGTAGTCCTCGAGCCAGCCGTAAGGGCCGTAGTCGATGGTCTCGCCGAGCACGGACATGTTGTCGGTGTTCATGACACCGTGCACAAAGCCGACGCGTTGCCAGTGCACCACCATGTCGGCAGTGCGTTCGCACAAGGTCAGAAACCAACGGCCGATGGCGGCGTTGTCGACCACGCCGTCTGACAGGCATTCGGGATAATGCTGTGTGACGGTGTGCTCGGCCAGGCGCCGTGTGGTGTCGGTGTCGCGACGGGAAGCGGGCAACTGGAAGCTGCCAAAGCGCAAAAACGACGCCGAAGTTCGACAGACGATAGCGCCCGGCTCGTGTGCGGCATTGCCGTCGTAGAGCATGTCGCGCAACACCGGTTCGCCGGTGGCAACCAGGCTCAGCGCGCGGGTGGTCGGCACCCCGAGGTGGTGCATCGCTTCCGAGCACACGTACTCGCGTAGCGATGAGCGCAACACGGCGCGTCCGTCAGCGCCACGGGAATAGGGCGTTGTGCCGGCGCCCTTGAGTTGCAGTGCGAGACGTTCGCCGTTCGGCGTGGTCACTTCACCGAGGTTTATCGCGCGCCCGTCGCCGAGCTGCCCGGCCCAGTTGCCGAATTGGTGGCCGCCGTAGTTCATGGCGTAGGGCGCACTGCCGGGCAATACGCGGTTGCCGGAAAAGACGGCGGCAAATTCGGCGCTGTGCGGATCGGTCTCGTCGAGGCCGAGCCGGTGCAGCATGTCGCGCGACACGGACAGTGTGCGCGGGGCAGGCACGGCCGTCGGCGTTACATAGGAGTAGACCGCGTCCATCACCTGTCGCGGGTGGTTGACGTCGGAGGGGTCGCCCGGCAGGTCGCGCGTGAAGCGGTTGTCAAAGCGCAGCGGGGGCAACCCGCTGTCCGGTTGGGTAGCGCTTGCCATCGGCGGGTGGCTCACAGTCGGCGAGCGCACACTATACCGTGTGGTTGTGGTGTGCGCCGGAGCGGGCAGGCGCCCGGCGCGCAAACGGTCTCTAGCGGATCAGCCAGTCGTTGATCTCACTGATCTCGGCTTCGCCGAGCTCACCCACGAGGGCGTGCAGTTCGAGCAATGCCAGCATGTAGTCGTAGCGTGCGCCCGCGAGTTGCGCCTTGGCATTGGACTCACTGCGGATGGCGTTGAGCACGTCGACGTTGGTGCGCGTGCCAGCGTCGAATCCGGCCTGTGTCGCCTCGAGACCGGTAGTGCTCGACTCCAGCGCCCGTGCGAGCGCGTTGACCCGACTGATGGCGGACGCGACGTCGGCGTAGCTGTTGCGGATGTCGCGCTCGACTTCGCGTTGCGTGAGCTCGAGTTGTTGCTCAGCGGCCGTCAGCAGCAGGCGTGCCTGTCGGGTGCTGGCAGCGCGCGCGCCGCCAGTGTAGAGCGGGACGCCCAGGGTCAGCCGCAGTGCGCGGTTGCCGAAGTTGTCGTTGAGATCGACGTCGGATTTGGTCTCACTCACAGTCGCCTCGAGATCGAGCGTCGGTGAGGTCGTGGCTTTGGCGAGACCGAGGTCGGCGCGTGCCGCTTCGTTGGTCTCCCGCGCCGCGAGGATCTCGGGGCTGTAGTCGGCGGCCTTGCGCACCCACAACTCGACGTTGGCCGGTTGCGGTTGCTTGAGCTCGATGTTGTCGCGCAGCGTGGCGAAGCTCTCCGGGAAGTCGCCTGTGGTCACTTTCAACGCCTGCAGAGCGGTCGCCAGCTGATTCTCGGCGACCAGCACCGAGGCCTGAGCGCTGTCGAAGCTCGCCTGGGCTTCCTTGACGTCCGTGATGGCCACCAGACCCACCTCATAGCGACCGTCGGTCTGCTCGAGTTGGCGCTCGAAGGCCTTGAGTTCGTCTCGTGCAAACAGCAGGCTGTCACGCGCGCGCAGCACACCGAAGTAGAGCTGCGCCGAGCGCAGGGCCAGGCTCTGCTCGGCGGCGATCAGATCGGCGTCAGCGCCTGCGGCGCTGGCGCGGGCAGCGTCCACACGCAGGTTGTTGCTGCGGTTGAACAGCGGAATGCGCCCGGTCAAGCCCGCTGTCAGGCTGTTCTCGTCAAGTCGGCTGTTGTCCGATGCGGTCGCCACGGCGTTGAGGCCGAGTGTGGGCCGTTTTGCCGATTGAGCAATGGCGATTGCCTGTTGCGCAGCGTCGTGTTGGCTGGCGGCGATCTGGTAGCTCGGATCGTTCTCGAGCGCAGAGCGGTACACCGAGAGAAGGTCTGCGGCGTTCACCATCGAGGCGGTGCTCGCCAGGGCCGCGCCCAACACCGCGCCACTGAATCGGTAAGACATGTGCAATGATCCTGTTGTCTGCTGATGGCGACTGATTCAAGCTTAGCAGGGGCGTCAGCATTTCGACGCCAACACTGCCGGGCCGATTCATCGCATGAATCTGTTGCTCTCTACAAGCAGGCTGCAGGCCAGTACGCACCAAAACGGCAGCGAATACACTGAAGTAGAACAACGTGGCGCTCAGTGTGACCGAGAATGTGCCCCTGTCCAGTTGCTGCGTCGCTTACTTACACCACGCTTACCGCTCTGCACGAGCGTTCGAGATGTGGCCTGAACCAACCCGACGACGAGGAAAACCGATTGTCTGAACGTACAGACGGTAGCCGCACGCACAGCGTGCACGGCATCGAGCGTGTCGATGAACACGACTGGTTACGCGATCCGAACTGGCGCGAGGTCATGCGTGACCCGGCTGCACTGGCAGAGCCGATTCGGGCGCACCTTGATCGCGAAAACGCGCTGACAGATGTGGCGATGGCACCCACAGACGCTCTGCAAGCGACGTTGTTTTCCGAAATGCGGGGCCGAATCGCCGAGACAGACAGTAGCGTCCCGGCCCCGGACGGGGACTGGGTCTACTACCGGCGAATCGAAACCGGTGAGCAGTACGGCCGTTGGTGCCGTCGGGCGCGAGAGCGTGCTGACGAGGCCGACGCCGAGCAGGTACTGATCGATGGCAATCTGGAAGCGGGTGGCAGCGACTATTTCGGTGTGGGCACTGTCGAGCACAGCCCCGACCACAACTGGCTGGTGTGGTCGGTCGACCGCAACGGCAGCGAGATCTACGAGCTGCTGGTGCGGGATCTCTCGACCGGCGAGGACCGCGTGCTCTCGACCGAGGCAGCGAGCGGCAACATCACCTGGGCCGCCGACAGCGCGACCTTGTATTACACCACTCTCGACGACAATCACCGCACCGACCGCGTCTGGCGGTGCCACCGCGAGGGTGGCGACAGCGAGCAGGTGTACCGGGAATCCGATCCCGGGTTTTTCGTGTCGGTCAGTGCGAGCAGCTCGCACCGCTTCATGATCGTGCAGGCACACGACCACACGACGGATGAGTGCCATGTGCTCGACGCCACGGACCCGAACGCCGCGCTGCGCTGTGTGGCGCCGCGGCAACGCGACCTGCACTACGACATCGACGACTGGGGCGATGCGTGGCTGATCCAGACCAACCGCGACGGTGCGATCGACTTCAAACTGATGCTCGCGCCACTCGACTCGACCCGCTCTGCTGACTGGACCGACTACTACACGCCGGCAGCGGATGTGCTGCTGCGCGAATTCATTCTCAAGCGCAACCATCTGGTGGTACGCGAGCAGGTCGACGGTTTGCCACGCCTCGGCGTCTGCACGGCACCGACGCCGCAGATGGCACCCGAGTTCTCCTGGCTTGAGTTTGACGAGGCGTGCTACGCGCTCGGCGCAAGTGGCGGATATCAAC
>CALDHJ010000288.1 GCA_937941555.1 uncultured Granulosicoccaceae bacterium
AGCGCCCCACCCCCGAGCGCCTGTACGATACCGCCAGTGATAGAGTGATCGCCGCCGATGGAAACCGGCCGCGCACCGGCCGCATCGATGTCACGGTAGAAGGCGGTGATACGCTCGATACAATCTTCGTTGTCGTTCGCCCGTGGAAACGGCACGTCGCCGACGTCGGCAATGCGCGCGCTGGTCCAGGGGTCGATCTCGAACACGCTGTGCACCCGTCGCTGCACCGCCGAGACATTCCGCACCGCCCGTGGGCCGAGGTGTTGGTCGCGCTCGGTTGTGCCGTTGCCCGCCGAGTGGGGCACCCCGGCCAGCGCGATGTCGTGGCCATCAACCGCCTCGTGCGGACAGCGAAACAAGGTCGGGACACCCCACCAATAGAGGTTGTCCATCATCGCCTGCTCGTAGGGATCACTCATGGCCGCTCCGGGCTGCACATATCAGTGCGGTGATTCTCGGGCCCAGTGCAGAAAACCACAACTCACACAAACCGATCGCGTGGGCTGCAATCAGGCCGGGGCCGGGCCAAGCGACCCTCGCATCACCAGAGAGACCGGCAAGGTGACGCGCGCAGGTTGCTCATCGCCGCGTAGCGCCTCGACCAGCGCCTGCGCCGCGCGCGTACCCATTTGCACGTGTGGCACGTCGACGGTGGTGATGGCCGGGTCCACGAGCTGGGCGTGCTCGAGGTTGTCAAAACCGGTGATCGACAGGTCTTCGGGGACACGCAGCCCGCGTTGTTGCGCACGCCGAATTGCCCCGGCTGCCTGCACGTCATTGCCGCACATGACGACGGTCGGAGCTGCCTCAGCGGCCAGGAGTCTGTCGACCGCGTCACCGGCCGCGCCGAGCTCGTAGGGCACTTCCTCGATGGCGAGCGTATCGGGGTCGAGACCCGCGCGCGCGATCGCTGCCCGCACCCCGGCCACACGGCCTCGGGCGCGGTCGTTTTGCGCCAGCGGCGCGGAGATCACGGCAAAACGGCGATGGCCAAGCGACAGCGCACGAGTCGTCATGGCTTCCATCGCGCCCGCATTGTCAAAACCCACACACGCCTGATCTGCCGGCACGTCTGTGGTCCAACCGATCACGAACGGCGTCTTGCGCTGCATCAGAAACCGGTACACAGCTTCATCCCGCTCGGCGCCCACCAGAAACAACCCGTCGACTCCGCGCGCAATCAGCGCGCGGATCTGCCGCGCTTCGGTCTCACGGTTGCTGTCGGAGCTCGCGAGGACGAGCGTCCATCCGGCGCGGTCGAGTTCGTGCTGAAACGCCTGAATCCCGCGCGAGAAGATGGCGCTCGCCAGGGTCGGGATCACGGCGCCAACGATACCCGTACGCCGCATCACCAAGGCTCGCGCACCAAAATTGGGGGCGTAGCCCAGGGTGTCTACAGCGTTCTCGACGCGTTCTCGTGTGGCCGACGCGACACGCTCCGGGGCGTTCAGGCAGCGGGACACCGTTGCGGTGGACACCCCGGCGAGCCGGGCAACGTCCTCGAGCGTGGGCAATGCAGATTCGGCCATGGCAGGTGCTCGGGTTCACGAAATTTCAAGGTGCATATGTAAGCGCTTGCACCGCAGAATGCAAGCGCTTACACTCAGATCCCTGTCATCCACGCTGCGCACAGACCGCGCGGCTTCGACGAGGAACGGCCCGTGCCCATCACCTATTTGAAGAAAGCCACGCACACCTCCACCGGCGACCAGAACTCGGTCAATGAACAAGTTCGCGCCATGCTCGACACCATCGAGCAAGGCGGCGACGCGGCCGCGTTGAAATACGCCAAAGACCTCGACAAGTTCGAAGGCGAGGTGATTCTCGATGCCGCCGCCATCAAGGCCGCAACCGAAAAAGTGCCGGCACAACTTCAACGGGACATCCAGTACGCCCACGCCAACGTCGCCCGCTTTGCCGAGGCGCAGCGAAAATCCTTGAGCGACTTCGAAACGGAAGTTGCCCCGGGTGTCATCGCCGGCCAGCGCTGCATACCGTGCCGTGCGGCGGGCTGCTATGTCCCCGGCGGCCGTTACAGCCACATCGCCTCCGCCATCATGACGGTTACCACCGCCCAGGTCGCGGGCGTCGACCACATCGTCGCCTGCTCACCGCCGCGCCCGGATGAAGGCGTCGCTCCGGCTATCATCTACGCCGCCCACATCGCAGGCGCCCACACCTTGCTCGCCATGGGCGGTGTGCAAGGTGTCGCCGCCATGACCTTCGGCCTGTTCGGCCTGCCCAAGGCCGATATCCTCGTCGGCCCGGGCAACCAGTACGTCGCCGAGGCCAAGCGCATTCTCTTCGGCCAGGTCGGCATCGACATGTTCGCCGGCCCGACCGACAGCCTGATTCTGGCCGACGCCGACGCCGACGCCGAGATCGTCGCGGTGGATCTCGTGAGTCAGGCCGAGCACGGTTACAACTCGCCGGTTTGGCTGGTTACAGACGACAAGGCCCTCGCCGAGACCGTCATGGCGCGCGTGCCGGAGCTTATCGCAGATCTGCCGAAACTCAACGGCGACAACGCCGCGGCCGCCTGGCGCGACTACGCCGAAGTCATTCTTTGCAGCGACCGCGAAGAGATGGCGTCCGTCTCGGACGATTACGCCCCCGAGCACCTCACCGTTCAGGCCAAAGACCTCGACTGGTGGCTTGAGCGCCTCAAGTGCTACGGCTCGCTCTTCCTCGGCGAAGAGACCACCGTCTCCTACGGCGACAAGGCCGCCGGCACCAACCACGTGCTGCCCACCTCCGGCGCCGCCCGCTACACCGGCGGCCTCTCGGTCCACAAGTACATGAAAGTCGTCACCTGGCAGCGCGCTACGCGCGAAGGCTCGATGCCGGTTGCTGAGGCGACTGCGCGCATCTCGCGCCTCGAAGGCATGGAGGGTCACGCACGCGCCGCCGACGTACGACTGAATAAATACT
>CALDHJ010000289.1 GCA_937941555.1 uncultured Granulosicoccaceae bacterium
GAGCTGAATGTGCTGGCGATCGACATTCCATCGGACCATGCTTGCACTGTGTGCGGGACGGGTCCAGGCTTGCCCGATGATGCCTTCGAGCACGACGGACAGCTCACCAAGCGCAGCATGCGCGCAGTGACCCTGGCGCGCCTCCGGCCCATGCCGCAGCAGTGCCTGTGGGATGTCGGGGCTGGATGCGGATCGGTTGCGATCGAGTGGGTTAGGGCGGCACTGGGTGTCTCGGCCGGCACGCCGCCGCGCGGCACGGTCCTCGCGCACGCGATCGAGCGTGACGCGGCACGGGTCGGCCTGATCGAACGTAATTGTGTCGCGCTTGGCACCCCTCAGGTGCGTATTCACAACGGGGACATTCGAGACACGCTTCGTGCCTTGCCTGCGCCGCACGCGGTGTTTATCGGTGGTGGGCTCAGCCAACCTACCGCGGAGGGTGACAACGGCAGCCATGCGTCAATCGACTCCGGGCTGGAGCTGATCATGTTCTGTCGTGAGCAGTTGCTACCCGGCGGCAGACTGGTTGCGAATGCGGTCACGCTCGAAACCGAGGCGGTCCTTATGGCGGCGCATGCGCGCTTTGGTGGTGAACTCGAACGGGTCTCGATCAGCGCGTCCCAGCCGGTCGGTCGGTTCTCGGCACTGCAGCCGTCCATGCCGGTGTTGCAATATACGTGGGAGCCGACGATCTCATGATGGCGCAGTGGATTCCGTCGCTCACGACCCCTGACTTGCTTTGGCTGGTCTTTGCCGTTTTTTTGTCGGGTATTGTGCGCGGGTTTTCCGGTTTCGGCACGGCGCTGGTATATGTGCCGCTTGCCGGTCTGGTGCTGCCGCCGGTCTGGGTGGTGTTGACCATCATCGTTTTCGATTTGATCGGCCCCTTGCCCTTGGTGCCCGAATCCCTGCGGCGTGCGCGTCTTGGTGACCTTGGAATGCTGTCGCTCGGGTTGTTGGTTGGTGTGCCGATCGGGGTGGTGTTGTTGGCAGCGGTCGACCCGACCGTGTTTCGCTGGGGTACGTCGGTCATGGCACTGGTGCTGTTGGTCGTACTGGTGTCGGGCTGGCGCTATGCGCGGTACCTGTCAAAGCCGGGTGTCGCAGGCGTGGGTGCTGTGGGTGGCATTCTCGGTGGGCTCGCCGGTGTGCCGGGCCCGCCGGTCATTCTGCTGTACATGAGTGGCCCCGGCCGCGCGGCTGAAGTGCGCGCAACAGTCAATCTCTATCTGCTGTCCTTCGATTTCATCATCTGTGTCGCGTTTGCGGTATTCGGCATGCTGGCGCTCGAGCCGATTGCGATCGGGGTGGTACTGATTGCACCCTATATGCTGGCTTGCTGGTTGGGCGCGAAGCTGTTCGATCCCGAGAAAGAGCGCACCTTCCGCCTAGTCGCCTATGCGTTGATCGGTCTCTCGGCCCTGTACGGAATGCCCTTGCATGACTGACCAACACGGCACACACGGGACGCTTTACGGTGTTGGCGTGGGTCCGGGCGACCCCGAGCTGCTCACCCTCAAGGCATTGCGATTGATGCGCTCGGCGGCAGTGATCGCATACCCGGCGCCGGACACCGGCTCGAGCTTTGCGCGCGACATTGTCGCTAGCCACCTGCCAGAGGGTGTGCGGGAATACGCGATTCGCATCCCCATGCAAACCGATCGATTCCCGATCCAGGCGATCTACGATGACGCGGCGGCTGCACTCACGCCGGTGTTGGAATCGGGTGAGGATGTGGTCGTGCTGTGCGAGGGCGACCCGTTCTTCTACGGCTCGTTCATGTACTTGCACGCGCGGCTCGCGACAGATTTTCCATGTCAGGTCGTGCCGGGTGTGTCATCTCTGATGGCAGGCGGCGCGGTGTCGGCGCGACCGCTTGCGTCATTGAGCGAGACCTTTGCTGTGGTGCCGGCGCCGCTGCCGACGGAGCGCTTGAGCGAACTGCTTGACCAACACGACAATCTCGTGTTCCTCAAGGTCGGACGCCACCTCGACAAGGTGCGGCGCGTGATTGCGTCGGCCGGTCTGACCGACCGCGCAATCTACATGGAACGCATCGCAACCGATCGCCAACGCTGTCTGCCTCTGGCCGAACTCACAGACACCAGTGCACCGTATTTTTCCCTGATTCAACTCAACAAACGTTGGAGTAAGCCGGTTTGAGAACCGCAATAGTCACGCTGGCCAATCTGGCCGAACCGGTCGTGCGGCAGATCAAGGCGCTGCTGCCCGAGGCGCGCATCTACGGGCGCGCGGGCCGGGTCGACTGGTGCGACGAGCATTTCGATCTCGCCAGTGTGTTGTTGCCTGCGCTCTACCGCGAGGGTGTGGCGATCGTTGCGGTGTGTTCGAGTGGCATCGTGGTGCGCAGCCTCGGCCCGGTGTTGGCCGACAAGCACCTGGAGCCGCCTGTTGTCGCGGTCTCAAGCGACGGCGCGAGCGTGGTGCCGCTGATCGGTGGTCACCGCGGGGCCAACCGGCTCGCGCGCGAGATCGGTGCTCACCTCGGCGCGCACGCTGCCATCACGACCGCAGCGGACGTCACCCTGGGCGTTGCGCTCGACGAACCGTTGCCGGGCTACCGGCTCGCCACCCCCGAACACTACCCCAATGCGGTGTCGCGGCTGCTTGCCGGTGAGGCCCTGCGCGATGGCAGCGACGCGCCACCAGTTGTCGGCGTGGGTGTCGACGCTTTGCCGACGGGCGGGAATGACCTGAGCATCGCGGTCAGCGACCGGGCGTTGCCCTCACGCCGCGGCACACTGCACTACGCTCCGAAAAACCACGTGGTCGGGGTTGGCTGCGAGCGCGGATGTGATGCGAGCGAATTGTTGGCGCTTGTCACCGAGAGCCTCGAGGCGGCCAACATTTCACCGGCTTCGGTCGCAGCCGTCGTGTCGCTCGATCTCAAGGCTGACGAACCGGCAGTGCTCGCTTTGGCCGATTCGCTTGCGGTGCCCGCGCGCTTCTTCGACCGCGACGCGCT